>CAYVDE010000188.1:0-4399 GCA_964450535.1 uncultured Desulfobacterales bacterium | reverse complement strand
CGGCCTTCTGCTCCTCTGCGTAGGCCTCCTTGACCTTGGTCAGGAAAATCACAACGGGCCGGAATGCCAGGTGGGCCCACTTTGCAAAAGGGACTTCCAGGACCAGCATGGGAACCGCTACCATGAGGTGGACCACATAGAGCACATAGGTGGGCATGGGCCAGTCCAGCAGGCGGGTGAAATGGATGAAGATACCGGTCAATGTAGTGAGCTGAAGCAGGATCAGAAACATCCAGTCCGTGGGATGGGTGCTTTTGTAAGGGGCCTTGGACTTCCTGAGCCGCCCGATAATGGCGTAGGTGGTCCCGTACATTATCGCGAATGTGGCGTAATAACCCAAAAGCCGGATCGGATGGAAGAATTGGTATTCAATGTCCCTCTGAAAGGCAAGGTTTTCATGGTACAGCCCGATCACATGAAGCCCTCCGGCCAGGAACACCGCCACCAGCAGGAACGCGGTGCTGTAACCGGTCATGATCAGTAGATGCACTATCCACTGGGTCCGGTCGGTGCACTTGCTGAACCTCTTCTGGGTTATGAAATGGACAACCAGTTCTTTTGCCTGGGTCATGTATATCTTGAGCGGGATCTTTTTCAGGAGATCTCCCATGGTGAACTTCACGCAGCGCCAGGTGTTGCTGAGCAGGAGGAACGAGAGAATCGCCGCCATGACCAGGTCGGCGATCTCGATTGCCGGGGCCGGCCACACCGAGTTCAGATACGCGTGCTCCATGTTCGGATTGTCGGCGCGAAACAGGATGAGTCCCAGCCCGACGATAACGGCTACAATGGCGATGGCAATGATCTCGAACGTCTCAGAGGTATAGAACCTGCGTGAAAAGCCGGTCCAGTCGTACCTGGATGTGAGATAACGCCGCATCACCATCATGGTCTCCCCGGGATCCGCGCCACGGGGGCAACGGTCGGAACAGTCGCCGCAATAGTAGCAAAGCCACGGTTCCGGGCTCTCGAGGATCTTGTCGGCCATTCCCATTTGGGCGTACTTGACCAGCTTTCGCGGAAACGGGTTTTCCGGAGTGGACAGCGGGCACACAGCCGTACAGTTCCCGCAATGGAAACACTTGTTGGCGTCCTTCAGACCGAATGCCTTCAGGTCCTTCATCAAATTCGGATCAACCTTGACACTCATATGCATCGTCCTCCTGCACGGTTCTCATTCCATATAGGTGACACCGAACGCCCGGCCCTTTCACGAAACGGGCGCGGTGTTAAACAACGCACTGAACTGCTTACCAACCCTTGAAGGGGTTGGGGCCCACCTCCTCGATGGTCTCCACGAATTCCTCGAACATCTTGGGCAAATGTTCATAGTCGATGATGGACACGGTGTCGTAGTGTACACGCTCCGACTCCAAGGCCAGCCTGTTGAGTGTCTCGGAGACCTTGCTCAACCGGATCTGGCTCAACTCGCTTCCCTTGATGAAATGGCACTGGTAGTCGTCTCCGCTCTTGCAGCCGAGGAGCATCACTCCGTCAATGCCCTTTGAAAGGGAATCCGCAATCCACACCAGGTTCATGGAACCCAGACAACGAAGCGGAATAACACGCACCCAGGGATTGTAATTCGTGCGGCGCAGGCCGACCATGTCAAGCGCGGGATAGGCGTCGTTCTCACAGGCCAGGACCAGAATACGCGGCTTTTCCTCGTCCTCTTCAGGCACCTGAATCGCCTTTATCATGTTGCCGATCATCCGGACCGAATAATTCTTGAAAGAGATGATACGTTCGGGACAGGCCCCCATACACACACCGCAACGCCGGCAACGCGTGGGTTGAGGCAGCGGGTTGGCCTTTTCGTCCTCGTTGATTGCGCCGAAAGGACATTCCACCGTGCACCGCTTGCACTGGGTGCATCGCTGCATGGCGAACTCCGGAAAGCTCATATCTCCCGCACGCGGGTGAACCGCGGCCCCCCGGTGCGTCAGTTCTATGCACTGAATCGCCTTCATGGCGGCCCCGGCGGCGTCCTCCACCGCCATTGCCCGGCCCATGGGCCTCCGGATGCATCCAGCCGCGTAAATGCCCGTGCGTCTCGTCTCATAAGGAAAGCAGATGAAGTGAGAGTCCGGGAAGTCATTGCTCAGGGCCGGGAGTTCGGGTCCCTGCCGGTAGGTCAGGTTGATGATATTGGACCGTCGAATCACGTCCAGGGGCACGTCTTCCAGCTCTTCCCCTTCTGATTCCTCCACTTCCTCTTTGGCCACATCCCGGCCGAATGAGCTCACCGGCACCATTCCCGTAGCCAGAACAACCATATCCAGATTGTCCAGGGTTACGGTCTCGCCGAGCAATTCATCTTCCGCTTCTACCACAAGGGCATCACCCTCAGCCTTGACCTCCGGGTCCTGGCAGCGGATAAAAAAGACGCCTTCTTCCTGGGCCTTGCGGTAGAGATCTTCGGCCTGCCCGGGCGTTCTGAGCTCCTTATAGACCACGAAAACATTGGCGTCCGGATCCTGCTTCTTTATCACCAGGGCCTGCTTCAATGCCGTGATACAACAGACCGAGGAGCAATATGGAAGGCGCTTGGGATCACGCTGCCCCGCGCACTGAAGGAAGGCGGCGCTCTTGACCTCTTTTCCGTCGCTGGGGCGTGTCACCTTGCCGTCCTTAACATTCTCCTCGAAGGCGGCGTTGGTAATGACGTTCGAAGACTTGCCGAATCCGAGTTTCTCGTCGAGTTTCTGCGGATCATAGGGCACCCAGCCCGCGGCTGTGACTATGGCGCCGATGCCGTGCTCCTTGGAGGTCCCGTTCTGTTTGACCGTTACCTTGAACACGCCCGGTCCGCCCTCGGTCTTTTCCACAACGGCGCCGGTGTAAACGGTAATCTTTTCATTACCATTGACCGCGTCGATGAGCTGGTTGAGATCGTTTTCCTTGATGTCCTTATATGGAAAAGTGGCAACATTCGTGACTTTTCTCTGGAACCCGCCCAACTCGGGCTCCTTCTCCACAAGAACCGCATTGTATCCGGCCTTGGCCGTTTCCAGGGCCGCCGTCATTCCGGAGACGCCGCCTCCCACCACGAGGACATCCTTGAACATCTCCTCCTCGGGCTTGAATGGTTCCGGCAGTTCCATCTCCCCCACCTTGGCAAGTGACATCCGGAGATAGTCTTCGGCCATCATCTGGGTGTCTTCATCCTGAGGAGGGTGGCACCAGACAACCTGCTCTCTCAGGTTGACACGGTCCACGATGCAGCCTTCAAAATCAAAGACATCGTACATCACGCGAGGAGAACAGGCCGCCACGATGACCGTATTGACGCCCTCAGACTCGATGTCCTGTTTGATGAGGGCTATGCCTTCCTTGGAGCAGAGGGCGGAATGGTTCTTACAGACGGCTACAGTGTGGTCTTCGGTCCCGTCTTCGCCGAGCTTCTCTATATCGAGGGCATCGCCGATGCCGCATCCGGTGCAAATATACACTCCGAGCTTTTTATCTTCCATTGAGCTTACCTCCTCGCGATGGATTGAATGGCCTTCAGGGCCGCCGCAGTCCCGTCCTGGACCACTTCGGAGACCGAGTTAGGGGTCCGGGTGCACCCGGCGGCATACACGCCGGGGCATGCGTTCTGCGAAGCCACGAAGCCGTAGTCGTCGTAAGGGACCTCTATGGGGAGGGGGACGTCGGCCGTATTAGGCACCATGCCCGTCGCCAGCACAACCAGATCCGCGGGAATTTCTTTCAACTCTTCCGTGGCGGTATTCTCGACTCGAAGCACCAGGCCCCGGCCGGATTCGTCCTGGGTTATCTTGGCCACCTTGCCCTTGAAAAATTCTATGTTCTCGTCGTCTTTAACCTTCCAGTAAAAGGCCTCGAGCCGGTCGGTGGCCCGAATGTCTATGTAGAAAATGATGACCTTGGCGTCCGGATACTGTTCTCTCACATAGGTGGCCTGTTTCATGGAGGCCAGGCAGCAGATCCCGGAGCAGAAAGGCAGGTGGTTTTCGTCCCGCGAACCGGCGCACTGAACAAAGGCCACGGTCTGCGGGGCCTCACCATCGGAGGGCCGCAGGATCTTCCCGCCCGTGGGGCCTGAATAGGAGGCCAGCCGTTCCATCATGACGTTTGTGATCACGTCGGGGAAATGGCCGAATCCGTATGTATCCAGGTTGTTGGCGTCATAGGGTTTCCAGCCGCTGGCCCAGACGATCGATCCCACCTTCAGGTCCATGGTCTTAACGCCCATATCCAGTTCAACGGCGTCATACGGGCAGGCGTCCTTCACCTTCTGTGCCTCGTCGCTCTTGGCAAGGGCTGGATCAATGACGTAACGCATGGGGAATGCCAGTTCGTGAGGAAGGTAGGCCGCCTTCATCTTGTTCATACCGTAGTTGAACGGGTTGTCGATCTCCATGGTGCAGGCCTCGGC
>CAYVDE010000187.1:0-4423 GCA_964450535.1 uncultured Desulfobacterales bacterium | reverse complement strand
AGTTAAGCTCTTTAGCGCCGATGGTACTGCGTGGGAGACTGCGTGGGAGAGTAGGTCGCCGCCGGAAGATCTACAATAAATGGCCCTTCGCTCGTGCGTCGGGCCATTTTTTTGTGCATTTTCCTTTCCCGCTGCCATGGAATTTCGGTTTCGCCGGCGCTTCTGATTTCTATCTGGATTTTGCGAACAGCATCTGTTCGGCTTGACTTCAACACGGCCTGAAAGGTATTTCAACAGTCTCGGCGCAGGGGGCACGACTGTGAGTGAAAAGACTGCGAAGCAGGTAAAATGTAAAAGTCCTCCAGACGAACTGCACGTCTACTGCCTTGACGGCTTAATGCCGGGTGAGGGCGAGAAGGGCCTGGGAAGGGGTTTTCTGGGAAACTGGGAGGAAGGAGACTCCTCGTTTCTCTTTTTTGAAGAGCCCGCCCTCGAGCGAGTCCTGGGAGTTATTTCCCGTTACCACGGACTGCGTCTTGTTGATTCGCATGTCTTCCCATATGAGGATTGGCAGGGTGCGCGTTTTGAAAGGCTTGAGGTGGGAGGCTTTGAGATTCAACCCGCGTGGTCTCCCTGTGATTCGGGCGGGGCATCCGGTAGAAGGATTTTGCTTGATCCGGGTGTGGTGTTTGGGTCCGGGCTTCATCCGACCACACGTGATTGCCTGAGAGCCCTTGAGTTTATTTGGAGACGAGATCATCCAAAAAAGGTTTTGGACATAGGTACCGGTACAGGTATTCTGGCGGTGGCGGCTGTTATCCTGGGCGCTCAGGAGGTTTCTGCTGTTGATCTTAATCCGCTGTGCGTAAGCGTTGCCGCTCGCAACGCTGCTCTTAACGGCCTTGAAGACCGCATCCGCGCTCAGCGCCTTGACGCGTTCGACGCTGTTGAATTAGAAGGGGATCTCGTGGTGGCCAATATCCACTTCGAAGTAATACGCGGGCTGCTTGAGATGGAAGCGTTTCGCTCCAGGCGGTGGTTGATACTCTCAGGGCTCATGAGGAGCCAGGTGAGAAAGGTCAAGGATCGTCTGCGAGCGATTGGAATGGAGGTCATAAGAGAATGGGACTGCGAGATGATCTGGCACACGCTCGCGGTCCGCGGCCAACCAAGATGCTGCATGGGCCAAATGCAGCAAAAACAAGGCGGGTGATTAATGAACGATTCAAGGATCAGTATCCCGAAACCCCAGGGACATCATTGTTTTGCCTGTGGAACAGACAACCCGTGCGGGTTGGGTTTGAAATTCTATGCCGACGGTGACGCAGTATGCGCGGACGTTACGCTTGATCGATACCGCGTGGGATGGGAGGGTATCGCCCATGGAGGTATAATCTCCACCCTGCTTGACGAGATAATGTCTTGGACAATCATTTATTTCAAGCGGGTGTTTTTCGTTACTCGAAAGATGGAGGTGCGGTACCTCAAACCTGTTCCCGTTGAAGCGCCCCTGACCGTGAGGGGTAGACTCGGAAGGGATGTCGAGTCTCCCCGAATCGAGGTCAAAGCCGATCTCCTCGGCGAAAAAGGCGATCGCCTCGCATACAGCACCGGGGAGTTCGTGCAACTCGCCGAAGAAAAGCTGACCATGATCCCGGAAGGTCCCAAATCGGACATGGAGTCGCTGTTTGACCGATTAAGGGGGGTGTAAGCCTTAAAAGAACCCTTTCCGCTCGCGCTTTGCTGCTGAAAAAAGGAGACTACGTGAAGGTAATAAAAATAGGAGGCGGATGCCTGAAGGGACCAAAGAACATCGCTCATATTCTAGATCTCGTCTCGGAGCGCGGGTTGGGAAATGTGGTGGTGGTGTCCGCCATCAACGGGGTGACGGATTTACTCATTCAAGGCACGCGCGAGGCCTTGGAGAGTGAGGAGAAGATCCCGGAGATCATAGGCAGCCTTAAAAGGAAACATATGAATGTGGCGCGCCACATCTTCCAACGAGAGGGCGCAGCCGGCCGTTTCAGCCGCCACCTGGACCGCATGTTGAGGGAACTGGAACGGTTTTATTTCGGCCTGAACTTTACCAGAGAAATTTCAATGCGAATGCTGGACATGATCAGCAGCTATGGGGAGCGATTCTCTGCGGAACTCCTGGCCGCGGCTCTGCGGAGCCGGAAGGTGGAGGCCACTTGTCGAATGCCCCATCTGCTGGGGGTCCAGACGGACGGAAAATTCGGGGATGCCACCGCTGACCTTAGAAACACGGCCCGGAACCTGACGACCCGCCTGCTTCCCCTGCTCGAGAAGGACAGGGTGGTATTCGTGCCCGGGTTTTTCGGTGTCAGCGAACTCGGCGATATTACAACTTTCGGCCGGGGAGGCAGCGACTATTCGGCGGCCGTGATCGCAGCCGCCCTTGGTGCGGACGTGCTGGAGGTCTGGAAGGACGTGGACGGATACATGAGCGCGGACCCGGGATTTGTGCCCGGAGCGCGGTTGATTCCGGCCCTGTCATATGACGAGGCGGCCGAGCTCTCGTATTTCGGGGCAAAGATTCTTCATCCGCGTACCGTTGAACCCCTTCGGCGATCATGTTTGAGCATAGTGATAAAGAACACTCACGATCCCGACGGACCTGGAAGCATTATCACTGCCAAGAGCGCCAAATCCGGCCATACCATAAAGAGCGTATCTTACGACACGGACATCGGCATCCTGAAGGTCCACGCCTCGGGTGTGGGCGCCCGACCGGGGATTTTGGCGCTGGTGTCGAACCGGCTCACCGAAGCGGGCATCAACATAAAGTCCGTGGTCACTTCCCAGACCTGCATCAGCATCCTGCTCGCCAGCAGGGACACGGAAGAGGGACGCCGGGCGCTGCAGGAGCTTAGGCCCAAGCCTTACCGCAAACTGGAAAAGAACGAGGACCTGGCCCTTGTTTCGCTTGTGGGCATGGGGCTGAATCGGAGCAAGGGTATTGCCGCGCAATGCTTCACAGCCGTGGCTGAATGTGGTGTGAATGTGGAGATGATCTCGTTCGGCCCTTCGCGGGTCGCGCTATACTTTATAGTTAGAACCCGCGACCTGCGTGAGGCGGTGGGGGCCATACACGAGACTTTTTTCCCTGAGAAGGATGAGGCGGACAGTGCCGGAAAACCGGCAACGGGCCACTCATAGAATGAAATGGAGGCACGGAATGTATGTACAGCAGATCAAGGTGGGATTCATGGAGGTTTTTTGCTATCTGGTTGGCTGCCCTGACACCAAAGAGAGCCTGGTAATTGATCCCGCAGGCAACGAAGAGCGCCTGGTAAAACTGATTCAGGAGAAAGGGTTCAACCTCAAACGGATTGTCAACACCCACGGCCATGCTGATCACACTTGCGGTAATGCGCGCGTCAAGGAACTGACCGGCGCCAAGATCGTGATGCATCCTGTTGACGACCGCATGTTCAACTCAGCAGAAGGCCGGCAGATGGCCCTTCAAATGGGTTTCTCCCCGTCTCCTCCGGCGGATGAACATGTGGAAGACGGGGACCGTATCCATGTGGGTAAGGTATCCCTCGAGGTAATTCACACCCCGGGCCACAGCCCTGGAGGGATATGCCTGCTGGGGGGCGGAAACCTCTTCACCGGCGACACCCTCTTTGTCGGCGCGATAGGCCGTACAGACCTTCCGGGGGCATCCATGCAGCAGTTCATGGAATCCATCCGCGGCCGGCTGCTTACCCTTCCGGGTGAGACCATTGTATGGCCGGGTCACGACTACGGCATGAGGCCGTCTTCCACAATCGGAGAGGAAATGAGATCGAACCCCTGGCTTCGCTAGTTTCCATCCAGAAATGGAGATCATCATGGAAGAGCCTGTTCGAATTCCGGCCGATACCTTGACCCTGGAAGGGCTAATCGATCAAAGGTCCGGGCGGAAGGCGGTCGTTGTCACCCATCCCCATCCGCTCTACGGTGGGGATATGTACAACAACGTGGTGCGGGCCATAGCGGCATCTTACGCCCGTGCGGGATACACCACTCTCAGGTTCAATTTCAGGGGTGTGGGGAAGAGTGACGGTGTCTATGACAGCGGAGCAGGAGAAAGGGAAGACGTTAGGAATGCTGTGAAAGCCCTGGCCCAGCGCGGAGCCGTACAAATTCATCTGGCAGGCTATTCATTCGGTGCCTGGGTGAACGCTGCCGTGCTGGACACACTGCCTGAGGTCGGGGCGGCGGTTATGATTTCGCCGCCCGTTGACTTCATGGATTTTTCCTTTCTGGGGTATAGCTCGAGAATCCGGCTCGTGGTCACGGGTGAGAGGGATGATATCGCCGGGGCTGCGTCCGTGGAGGCGATGCTTCTCCAATGGAACCCGAAGGCGGTCTTCCACGTGATTAAAGGGGCCGACCATTTCTACGGGGGATGTGAGGACACCCTTCAGTCAGTGTTGGAAGCCTTCCTGGGTTCCCAGGCCGGTCCCGATGAGGA
>CAYVDE010000186.1:2782-4435 GCA_964450535.1 uncultured Desulfobacterales bacterium | reverse complement strand
TGGTAGTCCCAACGGGACTCGAACCCGTGTCTTCGGCGTGAGAGGCCGATATCCTAGACCGCTAGACGATGGGACCACGTAAGAAAATCCCCGCCCGGGCGCGGGGTTTTGATTGGCTGGGGGACGAGGATTCGAACCTCGATTAACGGGGCCAGAACCCGCCGTATTGCCCTTATACGATCCCCCAACGATCTTTCAGACTAGTAATTCGCCTGTAAAAGTCAAGAAAAAACTCACTGCCCCATAACCTTCCAGCAACGCACAAGGTGTCCGGAGCCGGCCTCATAGAACGGTATCTCCTGCTCACGGCAACGGTCTTCCACAAGACCGCATCGTCCCTGGAACTTGCAGCCGGGTGGCGGGTTGAAAGGGCTGGGGACATCTCCTCCCAATGTCTGCCGTTCAATGCGATGGTCCGGATCCGGATCGGGCACCGCAGCGAGCAGGGCTTGGGTGTAAGGGTGGAGCGGCGTGTCGAAGAGGTCGTCCGCGCCGGCGATCTCCATGATGTGCCCCAAATACATGACTGCCACGGTGTCGCTGATGTACCCCACCACGTTCAGATCGTGGGAGATGAACAGATAGCTCAGTTCCATTTGCGCCTGCAATCCTTCGAGCAGGTTGATGATCTGGGCCTGAATGGAAACGTCCAGGGCGGACACCGGCTCGTCACAGACCACGAGGGAGGGTTCAACGCTCAGTGCTCGGGCCACGCCTACACGCTGTCGTTGACCGCCGCTGAACTCGTGGGGGTAGCGGTCGGCCGCAGACGGATCAATGCCCACAAGCCCAAGCAGTTCCCGGACCCGTCCTGCACGCTCAAGGCCGCTCTTTATGCCCAGTATGCGAAGCCCTTCTTCGATGGCCTGGCCCACTGTCATTCGGGGGTTCAGAGAACCGAAAGGGTCCTGAAAGATGACCTGCATCTCCCGCCTCAGAGGCGCCATTGCCCGGCGGTCGTAACCTGTAATATCGTTTTCCCGGTAAAAGATCCGGCCTTGGTCAGGCTCGAGAAGCTTGAGGATTACCCGGCCCACAGTTGACTTGCCGCATCCGCTCTCACCCACCAGCCCAAGGGTTTTTCCCGGCTGAAGGGCAAGGTCCACCCCGTCCACGGCCTTGATATGCCCTACTGTACGCTTCAGAAGACCTCTCTGCACCGGAAAGTGTTTGACCAGGCCCTCGACCTTGAGGAGGGGTTCGTTCAGGGATACCGGGATGTTCATGTCCGGGCCTCCCTTTTTGTATCCGCGAACGTCACCGGGCACCTGGCGAGGTGCCCGTCACCCCAGTCGCACATTTCAGGCAAGGCCTTTCCGCACCCGGCCACGGCAATGGGGCAGCGCGGGTGAAAAGGGCACCCCGGCGGTTTGTGCGCCGGATCCGGAACGGCCCCGGGCACGCTGTGAAGCGAGCCTCCCCGTCGAGCCCGGGAAGGAAGTGAGGCCAGCAGACCCTGAGTGTAAGGGTGCCTGGGTTCGTGAAAGATATGGCGGGCGGATCCCTGCTCCGCGATGATTCCGGCATACATGACGTAGATGCGGTCCGCGATCTGGGCCACAACGCCAAGGTCATGGGTGATATATAGGAGCGACAATCCCTTTCGCCGCTTAAGGTCGGCGAACAGGTTCAGGATCTGGACCTGTATGGTGA
>CAYVDE010000186.1:0-2682 GCA_964450535.1 uncultured Desulfobacterales bacterium | reverse complement strand
CCCTTTCGCCGCTTAAGGTCGGCGAACAGGTTCAGGATCTGGACCTGTATGGTGACGTCAAGGGCGGTGGTGGGCTCGTCCGCGATGACCAGGGCGGGATCGCAGGCCAGGGCCATGGCTATCATCACCCGCTGGCGCTGCCCGCCGCTGAGCTGGTGGGGGTAATCATAAAGCCGTTCTTCGGGGGAAGGGATGCCCACATCCCGAAGGAGATCCAGGCAGCGCTCCTGAAGGGCTTCATCCTCCATGGACCGGTGGGCCAGTACGGCCTCTCCGATCTGGTCCCCGATTCGAAACACCGGATTCAGGGACGTCATGGGCTCCTGGAAGACCATGGCCAGGTGATTGCCGCGGATGCTCCGGAGTTCCTCTTGACTCGCCTCGAGCAGGTCCCGGCCCTGAAATAGTATTCGGCCCCTGAAGATCTCGGCCGGCGGGACCGGGAGGATCCCCAGGATGGATAGGGCCGAGACGGTCTTGCCGCATCCGGACTCCCCTACGAGGCAAACGGTTTCACCTTGCCTCACCTCGTAACTCACGCCTTCCAGGGCAAGTGCGACTTCGTGTCGTCCTCTGAACCGGACGTGCAGGTCTTGTATGGATAGAAGGGCTTCGTTCATCTCTCCCTCAGCTTGGGATTCAGCACATCCCGCAGGCCTTCCCCGAACAGGTTGAAGGACAGCACAACTATCAGGATGGCGATTCCAGGGACAAAGGTCAGCCAGGGAGCGTCAAAGATGAATCTCTTTCCGTCCGAGAGGATGTTTCCCCAGGTGGCGTGGGGTGGCGGCACGCCGAATCCCAAAAAGCTCAGGCCGGCTTCGGTCAGGATGGCCGTGGCAATGCCGATGGTGGCCGAGACCAGGACCGGCGCCACAGCATTGGGAATCATGTGCCTGAATATGATCCTCCAGTCGCTCACCCCAAGCGCCCGGGCCGCGGTGACGAAGTCCTGTTCCCTCAGTGACAGGAATTCGGCGCGCACGAACCGGGCGGCCCCCATCCAGCTCGTGAGCCCGATTACGATCATGATGTTGTAAATGCTTGCAGGGAGCAGGGCTACCACCGTGAGGATGAGGAAAAAGCTGGGAAAGCAGAGCATGATATCCACGAAACGCATGATCAAGGTGTCCACGGAGACGCCCCCGAGGGCTGTGGCCCGTCTCTTTCGGTAAGTGAGCGCGATCCAGGCCGCGCCTGCAACAAGGAGCACGGCGCCGGCCGCACGGGAACCGGCGGCTGCGATCACAGCTCCGGCCACGGACAGAAAAAGGGCCAAAAGGTGATCGGACCGGATGCTGACGTCACCGAAATACCCGGCTATTCCTCCCATAAATATGCCAAGCAGTACGGAGATGCCAACAGCCACGAACCCCACAGTAAGGGAGACCCAGGACCCTTGGAGCATGCGGGCGAAGACGTCCCTGCCCAGATCGTCCGTCCCCAGGAGGTAAATATCCAGTACCGGGGTCTCTTCAGGGGCCAAGAGCTCGGTGTTGGGCATGGAGAGCGGGGGGCGGAGCTTTTCCTGAAGCCTTATCTGGGCCGGGTCCAGGACCGGGTCCATCCCGGAGGTGAGGGCCAGGCCGGCAACCGCCACTATAAAGAAGGCCACGAACACAGCCATTCCCGTGAGCGCAAGGCCGTTTCGGCGAAGGTCTTCCCATGCCTCCTGCATCCTTGTGCGCCTGGGGGCTTGGGGTGCCTGGAATTCGGTGTCCGCGAATAGGGTGGCTGATTTTTGAGTCGAATCAGGCATATGCAGCCTATCTCCCTCCTTTAAAGCCGTATCCGGGGGTCCACGACCATGTAAAGCAGGTCGGAGAGGAACGTCCCTGCAAGCACCAGCACCGCGGAAATGAAGTTTACAGTGAGGATCACAGGATAGTCCCTCGCCAGTATGGCCTCGTAGGCCATCCGGCCCATGCCGGGCCACGAAAAGATGGATTCGATGATGACGGAACCGCCTATTAGGCCCGGCAGGATCAGGCCGAACATGGTCACAAAGGGAAGCAGGGCGTTTCTGAGGGCGTGTTGGTAATGGACCGCCTCCTCGGGGAGACCCTTGGCCCGGGCCGTGCGTATGTAGTCCTGCCCCTCCACCTCAAGCATCTGGCTCCGGACGTACCGGCTGAGCACCGCGATACCTCCGGTGGCGCCCAGCACCGAAGGGAGCAGCAGATGCCAGACCCTGTCCATGAGCATGCGGATGAAGGATGCATCGGCCAGCCCGAAGGTCTCCATACCTATGACCGGCACTTGAAAGCGGCTCACCACGAGGATGATGAGTATATAGGCGAAGAAGAATCCGGGTATGGAGATCAGCAGGTATGCCAGGAACGTGGCGGTGCGGTCGTAGAGCCCGCCGCGGCGGATGGCCGAGCGTATCCCGACGGGAAACGACAGGGTCCACGTGATGAGGGTCCCTACTATGAATAGAGGCAGGCTGTTAAGGAACCGCTCCCAGATCTTGACGAGAACCGGCTGGTTATCTTTCCATGAGACCAGATCGCCCGTCAGGAGATTGCGATAGAAATAGGCGTACTGCACGTGAAGGGGCCTGTCCAGGTGAAAGGCCTTGCGAAAGCGTTCCACCATCTCGGGTGTGAACTTGGGGTTGAGGGGGTCCACCTGGCTGGGCTCGCCGGGCGCAAGGTGGATGATCAGAAAGCTCAAGACGGA
>CAYVDE010000185.1:0-4486 GCA_964450535.1 uncultured Desulfobacterales bacterium | reverse complement strand
CAGGAAAGATTCCTGTAGCTTTCCCACAGGTCCATGTAGGCCTTTTCGAACGACCTTCCCTCGGCATAGCGTCTGGCGTTTTCCTTCATCCCCTTTAGAAGCACCGGGTCTTCGATGAGGTCAAGAAGGGCCCGGGCAAAGCCTTTTTCATTATCGGCGGGAACCACAAAGCCGGTCTTGCCGGGAATGAGGTTTTCCTTGGGCCCGCCCTCGTCGGTTACCACTACCGGAAGCCCTGATGCCTGGGCCTCCAGAACGACGTTTCCGAAGGTGTCCGTGGTGGAGGGAAACACAAAGATGTCGCTTGAAGCATAGGCCTGGCAAAGGTCTTCGCCGTCAAGAAAACCCGTGAAGGTCACGGGCAGGCCTTTCATTCGCCTCTTCATCTCCCCCAGATACGGCCCTTCCCCGACGATGACCAGGTGAATTTGTTTGCCGTTTCGGCAAAGCTCCTGAAAGACGTCCTCCAGCAGTCTGATGTTTTTCTCCCTGGAAACGCGGCCCACGTACAGCAGTTTCAGAAGGTCGTCCTCGAGGCTGTAGCGGCTCCTGAAAAAGCCGTTTCGCTTGGATGGATCGAAGGTCAGGCTGTCGATCCCGCGCGGATAGAACCGGATCTTGTGTGCGGGTATGCCCTTGGCCTCAAGCTCGTCGCCGATTGCGTGAGAAGGCACGTAGACCACGTCCATCTGGTTGTAGTACCAGAGGGTGTACCGCCACATGATTTCTTCCATGGCATTATCGTCGGTGAGCTGTGCCACGTACTGGGGCAGGGCGGTGTGATAGGTGCTGCAGATGGGTCGTTTCAGTATCCGCGCGATGGCCAGGGCGGCAAGGCCTACGGGGCCGGGCGTTGCGGTATGAATGTGGGTGAACGACTCCTCATGGCAGAACTGGAGCATGGCAAGGAGTGAAGGATAGAAGAACTTCAGGTCCGGGTACTCGGGCATTTCATAGGTGCCGATGGGCTCGAAATTCACTACCCCAGTAGTGTCCTGCTCCGGGCTGCACGTGATTATGACCTGCTGCTTCTGGTTCTTGAGAGCCATTTTTACATGCAATTGCAAAGTCTTGGCCACGCCGTTGACCTCGTAGAAAGTGTCGGTGAAGTGGGCGATCTTAAGATGCTCATGCAGGAGGCCCGAGTTTTCCTTTGAGAATCGACTCAGGCACTGTTCGCTGAAGCGCCTGTCCTTTGTGAAGACAGAATAGGAAACAAAATAGGGTGCGAGCATGGTGTAGAGAGATCCTGCCGATCCGATGGTGTTGAACATGTGAAAGAGGTTTGCACCGGACAGGCTGCTCATGATGGAATCGGCCAACTGTCGCAGTATCTTGTCCGACATGCCGAGCACAAACCCGTACCAGGCCTCCGCCCCATCGATTCTTCCCCTTGCCGGCTGCCTGAGAAAACCCTTCACCTGGTCGTTGCCTTCGATGACACCCTTTGCCTCTCTTTGAAGGAGGTCTGTCAGTGGATCAGGGTTCGTGCGGTGGAACGATATGTGGGGTATGTGTGCAGCCAGTGTGGACTTGAACCGCTCCACGAGTCCTTCCTCTTCTTCGCTTTCAGGGGTCAGGGCGCGATTCACAAACCGGAACAGGAGTTCCCTGCTGACAAAACGATCCAGGGTCAGCTTCTCCCGGTAGAACCGATAGGCTATGCTGTAGAGGTTGCGGGCAAGGTTCTTGGGCGAAGAGGCCCTTCCGTCAACGCGTGCGCGATTCTGTGCTATTCCCGCCAGGAACTCGTCAACAGATGCGGCGCCCTCCACCTCGGTCCAGGTGCAGGCGATGTTGAGCGAGCTGTGGTCGTCCGATCCTCCTATGAGGCGCTTGTTCCAGGGAGTGATCCCGAACGGGGCGATCCCGTGTTTTTCCTCCAGAAAGTCCAGGTCCTCCTCGGTTATAGAGGACAGGATAGTAGCGAGTGCCCTGTTCTGGTGGTCGTCTCTGGATCCGTTCAGCTCGAATGTGTTGAACAGGAGAAGCATTTTCTCCACGTGATTTACTGTGAGACGATCGTTGATGCTGTACAGGGGATGTGCAACGGCATGGGAGATGTTCTCACGGTTCAGGAAGGGGATAAGCTCGAATATGTTCTCCCGCAGTCGGGAGATCTCCAGGTGCTGGGCCTCGGTAATACGGTGGGCAAGCACATGGAGCTTACAATGGTCATCCGGGAAATAGGTTGTTATCTCCTCGCTCACAAATGCACCTTCGAGGTGCGCGATTTCAAGGCTTCCGGCAATGATGTTGTGATCCGTTATGGTCACGAACGACATGCCCCGGGCCTTGGCCATGGAATAGAGCTGTGCCGGCTCGGTGTAGCTCTCGGCACAGCCGATTTTACGAAGAATCCATTCCGACGGTCGGGTGGAATACTTTGAGTGAACATGAAGGTCGGCCTTCATGACCCTGGGTTTCATCTTGCAAACCTCCTATTGGAATTACCTGTTATCCATTTGCCTGCGCCGTTTCACGGGCCGTGTGGTTTCGGAGGAAGTCTTCGGCCGCCTCCTTTCCCATGTATCTGGCCAGGGTTCTCTGGTCCGTACGGCCTAGATCCACCAGGATCAGGGCGTCAAGGGCGTCACGGAAATCAGGGTCCACATTGAATCCCAGCACCTCGCCCCCGAGCCGCATGTACTGCCGGATGAGCACGGGGACGCCTTTACGATCCTCCTCGATCTCGGAAATGAGATCCGATAGATCCCGGATGTGTTGCAGTGTCTTCACGGCTCTACGGACCTCCAGGGATTTGAGACCTCTTTTCATGAAGGGTCGCCTGGGCCGGATAAGCCGGGCCAGTTCAGAAAAACTTCCGTTTTCTCTCAGAAAGGCAACCATGATTTGAAGAGAGCGGCCCTGATAGGCACGAGTGATGCTTACAGGCCCGAAGAGATGGCGGTACTCCGGGTTAAGAGATACGAACCGTGCAATGCCTTTCCAAAGAAGGAAGAGCGGTTGGTAGTTCTTCTGATACTCCTCCCTGACAAAGGAACGCCCAAGCTCTATGGAAGGTCCGATCAGACCCAGAAACCGCCTGTCATAGCAAAACAGGGTGTTTGTGTATAAGCCCTGCACTCCGAATGCCGGAAGAATCTGCCCGGAGAGGCCCATTCGGTAGCCTCCGGCCACCTCCTGTTTCTCTTTGTTCCACAGTATCAGCTGCTGGTAATGGAGATCAAAGCGGTCCATGTCCATTGACATGCCGGTACCGCCACCCTCCCGCCTGAAAGCCTGCTCCCGCAAGCGGCCGATTTCCTCGAGCAGGTTCGGAATTTGTTGTGCCTCCGCCCTCAGCACCTGAAATGTCTCGTTTTCAGCGAGGATCTGTCCGGCCGGAAGGGCCCTTATGTCTCGGGCGAGTCGTTCCGGCGCCTGGGGACGATTTAGGGGCATCAGCTTGGGAGTTCGAGGCCGGCCCGTAAGGGAGCTCTGAATGCTTTTAGGCTCCTCAGCCAGGAGGTATGTGCGGGTCCTGAGGAATTCGATTCGCTCTTCATCGTCCGGAATGCGCTGAAGGCGTTCTGCTGAAACAGGACCGCCTATGCGAATCTGAATGCTCATCCCGAGTTTCTTGACGGTCTCTCTCGGAAGAAGTGCGGTCCTGAGCATGGGATGGATGAGGCCAGCCATCTGAAACAAGAGGCTGTTTCTGCCCGCCACGTAGGCAGGTACCGTAATCGCGCCCGTCCTGCAGGCCAGTCGAGCGGCCATGGGGTTCCATGGAGGATCCATGATGCGGGGAGGGCCGGGGCGTACATGCAGATGGGATACGGTACCGGAGGGAAACATGCAAAGCATTTGACCTTCTCTCAGAATGCGCAGGCACCTTCTTAAGGCCTGTGAGTTGTCTTTTGTTGCGAGGTTTCCTCCGAACGGGTTTACGGGGATCAGAATATCTCCCAGTTCTGAAATCCTGCTCAGCAGGTGATTGCCCATTACCTTCACGTCCGGGCGAACCGACAGGACTGCGGAGAGGATAACCATGGGATCCACAATGCCGAAGGGATGATTGGATATCAGCACAGCCGGACCCGCGGCAGGAATACGTTCAAGGTCCCCGGGCAGTATGCTTGTTTTGATCCGCAATGTCTCGAGCGTCCGCTCCAGGAATTCCCTGCCTGAGAGCGGCCCGGAAACCTTGCTGTATAAGGCTCTTATTCGTTTCAGGTATAGAACGCGTTCCATGGGTTGCCTGGCCGCACTGAGGAACATGGCGGCAAAGGGATTGGAGGTGTTTACATCCAGAGCAAGTGCGTGCCTTTCCGTTGCGGTTGAAGTGGTCATGTAGCACCCTCCTTGTTATGAGGAATGGTATGGTGAATTCCTGCCGGAGCACTTGACACAGGATTACAAGGAGTTGGTGAGGTTTTGGTGAGCCCGGAGTGTTTTTTCGGTTGGATTTGTGTTCAGGTATTGTTTGGATGGGTAACAGCGGCATGTCATTCCCCTGTCAGGGGTGAATGAAGTGCGCCGG
>CAYVDE010000184.1:0-4487 GCA_964450535.1 uncultured Desulfobacterales bacterium | reverse complement strand
CGAAAATGATGCGTTCTTTTGTGGAAAAGGAGATTATGCCGGTTCGTCACAAAATAGATGATGATAAGGATCATAAGCTAATCACCAAGATATTGCAGGGCTTGACCCACCTGGGCATGCAAAAGGCCCCCTTCCCTCCGGAGTATGGGGGAATGGGAGCTTCATCCGTAGTCACCAGCGCCGTATTGCACGAAGAGCTATCCCGAGGAGACAGCGGCATCTGCACCGCATTCAATGTCACGGCCTGGTCATGGTTTCCAGCCCTTGTATCGGGCAACAAGACGGTGCTGGACACCTTTGCTCCCATGTTCTGCGGCAACGAGCTGAAGCTGGGCTGTTTCGCCATGACCGAACCGGGCGGCCTCCACGGGGGCGGCGGTTGCGACATCGAAAACCCTTCCCTGCACGGAAAGAAGATCAGGACCATGGCCAAGCTCGACGGAGACGAGTGGGTCATCAACGGACAGAAGATGTGGACATCCAACAGCAGCGTGGCCGATCTGTATTGCGTCCTCTGCACCACAGACCCCGAGCTGGGGGAGGAGGGCATCGCCTTGATCTACGTCCCGGCGGATGCCGAAGGCCTCTCCTTCGGTAAGTGGGAACAGAAGGCGGGGATGGAGGCCGATGTGAATGCCGCCATGTATCTCGATGACGTAAGGGTCCCCAAGGAGTACCGGGCCGCCGGTCCCGGAAAGGATGCGGAGCTGCTGCATTTCAACGTGATGCTGGCACGGATCGTTACCGCGGCTTCAGGGTTGGGAAACGCCCAGGCGGCCTTTGATACGGTGCTCAAGTATACCGGTGAAAGGATCGTTGCGAACAAGCCCATCAGGGATCACTCAATAGGCGCCGGGATACTGGCTGACATGGCCGTGGGGATAGACACGGCAAGGAACGCTTACCTGATGGCGGCCTATATGGTGGATCATCCTGAAACATACGGTCCGCCCACTTCAAATGCCATCTATTCCAAGGCCAGCCTAGCGAAGGTTTATGCAGGCGATGTAGCGGTGATGGTGACAAATAAGGCTATGGAGCTTATGGGAGCATACGGCTATGTACGGGATTACAACATCGAGAAGTATTGGCGTGATTGCAAGATCGTACAGCTCTGGGAAGGCGGAGCACAATTGGGCAGATTCGACGTATGTCGCGGCTATTACGACTGTAAGCTTTGATGAATTGAAAGGAGCAACACCATGCCTCAATTTGACAAGCGCTGTTTTGTGACGGAACCCCTTCGAGAGGTGACTGTTCCGGGCATCGACTTGGTAAAGGGGAGGACATATCCCACCCTGACCTACATGGGAAGGGACCTGGTGCCGGCGGCGAACGACTATTTGGAACTCGGATGGATCTGGGAAATGCCCGATCCCAACCCCCACATCCCGGAGCATGTTCATCCTGACAATGATGAGATCGTCATGCACATCGGCTCCGATCCCCACAACCCGGAGGACCTCGGCGCGGAGATCGAATACGTGGTGGGAGAAGAAACGCTGATTATCAACAAGACATCTGCCATCTTTATACCCAAGGGAGTAAAGCACGGCCCGCTGACCTGGAAAAGTTTCACCAGACCACATATTCAGATGACCATCATGCTGGGAGCGGGGACCCTCATGGAAGCGGCTCCTGCGGGTGCACAGGCGAAAGAATAGAAAAGGGATTGAGGCCCGAAACCGTCAACGTTTCCGGATGAAATGTGTTTAAAGGAGGCGAAGGATGAAATTACAGGGAAAGACGGCACTGGTCACCGGAGGCGGTGCCGGTATAGGAGCTGCAATAACCAGGCGCTTCGTTGAGGAAGGAGCCAGGGTCTGCATTACGGGCCGTCGCAGGGAGGTGCTCGACAAAACGGTACAAGCCTTCCCCCAGGGTAGCGTCATGCCCTGTGCGGGCGATGTCTCCAAGGATGAAGATGTGGACCGGATGGTGGAGACGACGGTGAAATTCGGCGGCGCCTTGGACATCCTGGTCAACAATGCCGGCATAAATAGACACGGTCCGGTGGCGGAATTGGATCGCGCGGTGTGGCATGAAGTAATGGGTGTGAACCTCCACGGACCTTTTATGCTTATGCAGGAGGCGATACCGCACATGACCGGGGCGGCCCTGGTCATAGACGCGGGAACCGCGGTCGTTGATGTGGTGGGAGCATCGATCACGGGATCGCTGAGAAGAGGTGGCCTTTAGATAAAAACTCGGTTACCATCTCGATCAGGAAACAATTTTCTCTCATAATTCCACTTTGTTCGATTTATCTGTAAGAAGGACGCTTTTTTGGACACAAGCAAAGGAGTGTGACATGAAATTTCTCCGCATTAACATGACCGATCGGGTTGTCACGGAAGAAAACGTCCCTGAATATTATATCGGCCTCGGCGGGAGGGGGCTTACGTCAATAATGATCAACAATGAGGTCCCCCCCGAATGCGACCCTCTGGGGCCGAAGAACAAGCTCATAATCGCCCCGGGGCTTCTGAGCGGGACATCCCTTGTAAACACCAGCAGGGTCTCCATCGGCGCAAAAAGCCCATTGACCGGCGGCATCAAAGAGAGCAACGTCGGCGGCACCATGGGGGCGGCCCTTGGGAAACTCGGCGTCAGTGCCGTCATTGTTGAAGGGAAAGCCCCACACGGAGAGCTCTATGTTCTGAGGATAGACGATCGGGGAAGCGCCGACCTCATCCCGGCCCAGGAATACAAGGCCATGCGTACCTACGGGTTGGTTGAAAAGGTCCTGGCAAAATACGGGAAAACCAATTCCGTCTTGTGCATCGGGCCGGCCGGAGAGCAGGAATTCAAAGTGGCTTCCATACAGGGCTCGGACACGGATGGACGCCCTTGTCGGGCGGCGGGCCGCGGGGGGCTCGGCGCGGTGATGGGGGCCAAAGGGCTTAAGGCCTTGATTGTGGAGCAGGGAGGCAAAAACTCCGACCCTGTCGCGGATCCCGATACCTTCAAGGAGTCCGCAAAGGCTCTTGCCAAGATCGTAACTGAAAATCCGTTCAGCGGAAGTATGTTGCCCAGCCTCGGCACCCCGGTTCTGGTGGCGCCGGTAAACTCCCTGGGCGCCTTTCCCAGTCTCAATGCCAGGGAGGGAACATTCAAGGGGTGGGAGAAGATAAGCGGTGAAGCCATGGCGGAGATCCAGGATGCCAGAGGCGGGAAAATGAAGCATTCCGGATGCTCTCAGTGTATTGTCCACTGCTCCAATATATACCTTGATCAGGATGGCAAATGCGTCACCAGCTCCCTTGAATACGAAACCATCTGGGCAATGGGTGGGATGACGGGGATTGATCATCTGGACACGATCGCGAGGCTCGATTTTCTCTGCGACGACATCGGGCTCGATACCATGAGCACCGGCGTGGGCATAGCGGTTGCCATGGACTCAGGATACAGATCTTTTGGTGACAGGCAGGCCGCCATTGAGATGGTGGAAGGAATCGCCAACGGTAGTGAATTCGGAAAGATCCTGGGACAGGGTCCGGAGGCGGTGGGTAAGCATTTCAACAATGCCAGGGTGCCCGCGGTCAAAGGTCAGAGCATTGCGGCCTATGACCCGAGATCGATGATCGGAAACGGCATAACCTATTCCACGAGTCCAATGGGCGCCGACCACACAGCAGGGAACCTGGTGGGGGCTTATTTGGGCAATGTGCTGAATCCCCTGAACAAGGAAGGACAGGTTGAGGCATCAAGGGAATTTCAGTTTTTCAACGCCGCGGCCGACAGCCTTGGAATGTGCCTGATGGTCTACGCTTCCCTTAACAGCCCTGAGAGCCGTGAAGTCCTCTTAAAGGCGACCAATGCTAAACTTGGCGCTGATCTGGCACTAAGTGACATGATTTCACTGGGTGAACGGATTCTGAAAGCGGAACGGGAGTTCAACAGGAAAGCGGGGTTTACAAAGGATGACGATAGGCTGCCCCGCTTCTTCTATGAGGAGCCCCTGCCGCCCCATAACACGGTGTTTCCCTTCAGCCCTGACGAGATAGATGAGACGTTTGATTTTTAGCAGATGAATGGAATGAAAGTTAAGGTGGAATTATACGGGGCCTTGAGAAAACTGTACTCAGGCGACCAGGATCCCAGAGGTCTTGAGCTTGAAGTATCGAATGAAACGAAGATTTTCGATCTTCTTGAACAACTCGATATTCAGCATCAGCCGTGTGTTGTCATAAACACGGATGGCCGAATTCTCAAACCGGAAGACGCAGTCCCTGAGAGCGGATCGCTTAGGGTTTTTCAACCCATTCACGGCGGTTGACCGATACCACAGGTATTTTAAATTACAGATATCGACCTGCTTTGTCACCCCGTTGAAGAACGGGGTCCAGTTAAATCAGTAACTTCTGGATTCCGGCCTTCGCCCGAATGACGCCAGAGGGACTTTTTACGAGGCCATCAAAGATAAGAAATGAGACCTTCTTCAGGAATAGTGAATAAGAAAGGCCTGTCTGGGCCTTTGGCCC
>CAYVDE010000183.1:3069-4490 GCA_964450535.1 uncultured Desulfobacterales bacterium | reverse complement strand
TACTCCTGGATCACCGGGTTTTACTGGACGTTGACCACCATGTCCACCCTTGGTTTCGGCGACATAACCTTTACCAGCGATATCGGAAAATTCTTTTCGGTGGTGGTACTGTTGAGCGGGATCATTTTCCTGCTGGTCATGCTGCCCTTCACCTTTATCCAGTTCTTCTACGCCCCTTGGCTCGAAGAGCAGAACAAGGCCCGGGCACCGCGAGCCGTGTCGGATACCCTGACCCGCCATGTTATTTTCACTCACTTTGACGCGGTAACCGTGAACCTTATAGAAAAGCTGGGCCGATACGGGATCGACTATGTGATTCTGGCCTCCGAGCTTCAGAGCGCCCTGGACCTGCATGATCAGGGGTACCATGTGGTCGTGGGCGAGCTGGACGACCCACAGACCTACGGCCGCCTCAATATCGAGCGCGCCTCCATGGTTGTCGTCATGAACGACGACATCACCAGCACGAACATCATTTACACCATACGGGAGACCAATGTAGATGTGCCTACTGTGACCAATGCCGACGCAGAGGACTCGCTTGACATACTGCGTTTGGCGGGAAGCACTTATGTCTTCCAGTTCACCAAGATGCTGGGTGAGGCCCTGGCGCGCCGCGTGCTGGGGGTAAGCATGAAAGCCAATGTAGTCGGCCGCTTTGATCAACTGGTGATCGCCGAGGCCCCGGCCATGCGGACCTGGCTTCAGGGTAAAACCCTGGCTGAAAGCCGCTTGAGGCAGCTCACAGGGGTAACGGTGGTGGGTGTCTGGGAGCAGGGCAAGTTCCTGATCCCGTCCCCCTTGACCCTTATCGATGAGTCCACGGTTCTGGTGCTGGCCGGCACTGAGGAGCAACTGGATCGTTTTGACCGGTCCATCAGTCAAAATACCGCAAAAGGGCCCAGCAAGGCGCCGGTGGTGGTGCTGGGCGGCGGCCGGGTCGGCCAAGCCGTGGCCGATTCCCTGAATGCCCGCGGGATTGATTACCGCGTGGTGGAGAAAAAGACAGGGATCGCCTCCAAGGACCCTCATTTCATTCACGGAAGCGCGGGAGACTTCGATGTCCTGATGGAGGCGGGCGTGCAGGAAACGCCCTCAATTATTATTACCACCCACGACGACAACCTGAACATCTACCTGACCATATACTGCCGCCGCCTTCGATCCGATGCCCAGATAATCAGTCGCGCCAGCCTGGATCGCAACATCAACACCCTGCACCGGGCCGGCGCCAATCTGGTGATGTCGTTCAGTTCGCTGGTGACCGCCACCACCATGAACCTGCTTCAACCCCAAAAGATGCTGATGCTTTCCGAAGGGCTCAATGTCTTTCGCACCGGTCTGAGCCCTAAACTGGAAAACAAGGCCCTGATGAACATCGAGATCCGCGAGAACACCGGATGCAGCATTGTCGCCGTGAA
>CAYVDE010000183.1:0-2969 GCA_964450535.1 uncultured Desulfobacterales bacterium | reverse complement strand
AGACTTGCAATAATGGCTGAGAACTCGCCGCGCTGCACCATGGAAAACGCCGCCCGGCACGAGACCTTGGGGCTCAGTCCGAACAGGCGGCTGCCCGCATAGGCGGTGACTATCTTGCCTGCGATTCCCAGAAACACCAGTGCGATCATGAGGCCCACAAAAGGGACTCCTTCTGTGAAGAGTATGGTCGTCCCGAACCAGAAGAAAAAAAAGGGCAGGCAGAGGTCCCGGACGGGCAGGAGCAGGTGTTCGATCTCGGGCGCACGTCCGGTTTCAGAGAGCATGACTCCGGCCATGAACGCACCGAGGATCTCGGAAAGCCCTAGGGCCATTGCCGCCCCTGCGTAACCAAGGGCCAATCCAACCGCCAGCAGGGGCATGAAATCGTTTTGAATGTGCTTGCTGATGAATGTGTTCAGCCGCTTGAAACCGAAATGTCCAATGAGTATGGCCCCGGCCACCAGTAAGACTATCTTGGCCAGCAAGGTCAACATGTACAAGCCTGAGATTTCTTCCCCGCCCTGTATGCCCGCGATAAAAGAGACCAGCAAAGGGGCCACAAGGTCTTCGAATATGAGCAGGGCCAGGATGAACTCCGCCTCGGGATTGGCGAGCCGTTTTGTCTCGTCCAGCATTTTTGCGGAAATGGACGAGCTGGTGGCATATGCGATGGAGCCGATTATAAAGGCCGGTAGGATATCCAGGCCGAAGAGCAGGGCAAGGCCCATGGCCGCGCCAAGGTTGATCACCACATCCAGAAGTCCGGCCGGCCAGATTCGGCTGGATATGGCGATCATCCGGGCCAGGGGGAATTCGAGGCCCAGAATGAAAAAAAGCAGCACGATGCCCACCTCGGCTGCAATATGAATCAACTCACTTTCACAAAACAATGAGGAAACCGCGGCCCCCAGTGCGATATAGATCAGCACCGATGGGAGCCTGAATTTCTGGGAAGCAAAGCTGACTGCAAAAAAGGAGCACAGCATCAGCCCGGCCAACAGCAGGAAGGGAATTTTTTCCACTGGTTACCTTGAGACAGTGTTCAGGGTTCAGAGAGGTTTTATCGGGTCAGGTCCTGATCAGTCGCAACTGCATAGCATGTCCACTTTTTTAGTCTGATCGCGGTTGCCTATTATCATAAGTGTATCTCCCGGAAGGATCACCTCTTCTATATCAGGGCTGCCGATCACCTTGTCGCCCCTTTGAATTCCGATAATGGTGGCGCCGGTCCTTGTCCTGATTTGGGAATCGATGATCTTTTTGTTGGCCAGTTCACTGTCAGGGGATACCTTTACCCATTCGATGCGGACGCTCTTCAGGAAGAGTTCCATCCTGTCGTCGGATACAGGCTGGTAATCTACTCCCAAAAGAATAGTGCCCAGCTGGCGGGCCTCTTCATCGCCTAACTTGATCGAGAAATCGGGTTCGTCCCCATCCGGTTCGGCGAAATGATATATCTCCCTGTATCCGCTCTGAAGCAGGATCACCACCACATGGTCCCCGTCGCCAGTGGTGAATGAGTAACGTTTTCCGACTCCCGGAAGGTCCCCGGTCTTGATCTTCATGTGGGCCTCCACCTGAAAATGTTTTTAAAATATAAGTATAACATAAATAAACGGTTTCCCTTCCTGCAAGGGAATTCGGCGGCTCTTCTAGCCTCTGTCTGTCCGGACCCGCTCAAGAATATGTTCGGCGATCCGCGCGGTGGTTCCCCGGTGCGACTCGACCCATTGTTCCCCACGCGATCCCATATGGCGTGCGGATTCCGGTTCCCTCAGCAGCCGGCGCATCCGTTCCAGCAAATCCTCTTGGTCTTGCACCTGAAACGCAGCGTCTCGTTCGAGCAGTTCGGCTGCCGCGTCCGGAAAATCCGTCATGTCTGGTCCGAACAGGACCGGCTTTCCCGCAGCGGCCGGTTCAATGGGGTTCTGGCCGCCCCTGTTGACCAGGCTGCCCCCGACAAAAGCCATCTCGGCCACCTCGTATAATTCGGCCAGCCTGCCCATGGCATCCACGATCAGCACCTCGTTTTCCGCCGCCGGCGATCCCGAGCTGTAGAGCCTCCCCTCAAGACCCGCGCGTTCGCACAACGCCCGCACCTCACCGCCGCGGTGGGGATGCCTGGGGACCAGGATGAGCCTCAGGCCGGGGTGTTCGGATCGAAGGTTACGGTATACCTCCAAGACGGCTTCTTCCTCGCCCGGATGCGTACTGCCGGCCAACCAGGCGCTTTCGCCTTCGGCAATGCTGAATTCCTTTCGGATTTCCTGCAATCTTTTTACACCGGGCCGGGTGGCAGCCGCATCGAATTTCAGGTTGCCTGCCGCCCCGATTTTTTGAGGCCGGACCCCCACTTCGCGATATCGGGCCGCCTCGCCTTCCGACTGGGGGAAGATGGTTTCAAAGACGTTCAGGGCAGG
This sequence comes from uncultured Desulfobacterales bacterium, assembly GCA_964450535.1. Classification (GTDB taxonomy): domain Bacteria; phylum Desulfobacterota; class DSM-4660; order Desulfatiglandales; family HGW-15; genus JAIPEI01. The sequence goes on along the minus strand of CAYVDE010000183.1, from coordinate 549 downwards.
TGCGAACAGGGCGTTCCATCGCCTGAAGGAACTGAACGACTGGGGTGAGACACGCCCGTTCACCAGAAAGGCCGGAAAACCGCGGCGGCGAACCGCATGCAGGAAGCCCGGCCAGATGTCGGTTTCCACCACCACCAGAGCGGCGGGGCGAACCTGCAAAAGGACCCCGGCCACAGAAGGGACCAGGTCAAGAGGGAAATAGAATATCCGGTCTACCTGGCCGGCCAGGCGCTGTTGGGCCATCTCTTTGGCAGCCAGGGTTGAAACTGAAAACACCAGGGAACGTTCCCCCAGCCGCTGTCGCAATTCCCTGACCAGGGTGACGGCCGAGAGCGTTTCGCCGATGGACAATGCGTGCATCCACACGGGGCGCGGCCCTGATCGCGGCACTCCGAGCCTCTGGAAACCGAGTCTCGGCAGCAGCGTGAGCCGCCTTTTTGGCTTGAAAAGCCACAGAGGCAGGCCGAGCACCAGCCCGAGAGGGAGGAAAAAGTGAAACCCCGCCTGATATGACCACAGAGCAAGGCTTTGCCGGGCGGTCAGGCTCAT
>CAYVDE010000182.1:0-4512 GCA_964450535.1 uncultured Desulfobacterales bacterium | reverse complement strand
CTGCACTTTTCAGCGGACCGCGGCCTATGCGGCAGCTTCAATGCCCAGCTAATAAATCGAGGCGAAAAATGGCTCGGTGAACAGCGGGAACAGGATAAGGAGCCGTCCATGACCCTCGTTGGGCGCAAGGGCCGGGACTATTTCAAAAAACGTGATGTTACGATCACGGATTCCCACATCCAGATCTACGGCAAGATCGATATGGCGTTCGTTAATCAGTTAACGCGTCAACTCACAGACCGGTTCGTGAATAACGAAATTGACGAAGTGCATATGCTGTATACCCGCTTTGTCAGTATGGCGCGCCAGGAAATTACGCTGGTTAAACTGCTGCCGGTCGAATATGAGCAAAAAGAGGACCAGGACGTTTCGGCCGCCGAGTATCTCTGCGAACCCAGTGCAGAGGAACTCATGATCGATCTGCTGCCGAAGTATATCAGCGTCCAGGTCTACAATGCCTTCCTGCAGAGCGAGGTGAGCGAACACGCTGCCAGGATGGCGGCCATGGACAATGCGACAAAGAACTGTAAGGAGATGATCCAGGATCTGACGCTGGTTTACAACAAGGCCAGGCAGGCGGCCATCACTGCGGAGTTGATGGACATCGTCGGTGGTGCCGAGGCGATCAGGGCGGCCTAAACGCATTCGAGGAGAAGGAGGTCTTGAATATATCATGAATGAAGGCAAAGTAATTCAGGTCATGGGGCCGATTGTGGACGTGGAGTTCCCCGAAGGAGAGTTGCCGGAGATACTGACCGCGCTTTTCATTTCGAATCCCGCCATCAATGACACGGAAGACAACCTGGTGGTGGAGGTGGCACAGCATCTGGGCGACAACGTGGTCAGGTGCATCGCCATGGATGTTACCGACGGTCTTGTTCGGGGAATGGCGGCAAAGAACTCCGGTAACCCCATCATGATGCCTGCCGGAGACCCGGTGCTGGGGCGCGTTATCAATGTCGTAGGGCGTCCCGTGGACGGCCTTGGACCGATCAATGCGACGGAGTTCCTGCCGATTCACCGGCACGCCCCGTCATTTGTGGACCAGGACACCTCTGTGAGCGTCCTGGAGACGGGCGTCAAGGTCATCGACCTCCTGGTGCCTTTTCCGCGGGGCGGTAAGATGGGCATGTTCGGCGGAGCCGGGGTCGGGAAGACCGTCATCATGATGGAAATGATCCACAATATCGCCATGCAGCACGGCGGTATATCGGTGTTCGCCGGGGTGGGCGAGAGGACCCGTGAAGGGAACGACCTCTATCTCGAGATGAAGGAGTCCGGTGTCCTGGAGAAGGCCGCGCTTATTTACGGGCAGATGACCGAGCCTCCGGGCGCCCGCGCACGTGTGGCCTTATCCGCACTGACCGCGGCCGAGTACTATCGTGACGTAAAGGGACAGGACGTTCTCCTGTTCATTGACAACATCTTCCGTTTCACCCAGGCAGGGCAGGAGGTGTCGGCCACCCTGGGACGGATTCCGTCGGCGGTTGGATACCAACCGACCCTGGGCACGGACCTTGGTGAACTTCAGGAGAGGATTACCTCCACCAAGCAGGGATCCATCACGTCGGTGCAGTGTGTGTATGTGCCTGCCGATGACCTGACGGACCCGGCCCCTGCAACGACTTTCGCTCATCTCGACGGGACCGTGGTGCTCTCCCGCCCCATTGCCGAGCTCGGTATTTACCCTGCAGTGGACCCCCTGGACTCCACCTCGCGTATTCTTGACCCCAATGTGCTGGGAGAGGAGCACTACTATGTGTCCAGGCAGGTTCAGCAGCTCCTTCAGAAGTACAAAGACCTGCAGGACATCATCGCTATCCTCGGAATGGACGAGCTCTCGGACGAGGACAAACTGACCGTTGCACGGGCCCGCAGAATCCAGCGGTTTCTTTCCCAGCCGTTCCATGTAGCTGAGACCTTCACAGGTATGGCGGGGAAATATGTCGCCGTCAAAGACACCATTCGCGGGTTCAAGGAGATCATCGAAGGCGACCACGACGATCTCCCCGAAGGTGCCTTCTACATGGTTGGGAGCATTGAAGAGGCAAAGGAGAAGGCCGAACGGATGGGGGCCGAATCCTAAGCAGAGGTGAACGATGGCAGTATTATATCTGGAAGTGGTAACCCCTGAGAGGGTACTGGTAAGCCGGGAGGTGGACACAGTAGTTGCTCCCGGCACCGAAGGTGAGTTTGGCATTCTTCCGGGACATATCCCGTTTCTCTCCGGCATCCTCCCCGGTGAGCTTCGTTATGAAGCGGATGGAAAAAGGAATTATCTGGCTGTGACCGAAGGCTTCTCCGAAGTCTCGGAAGACCGGGTTTCGGTTCTGGTGGACGCGGCGGAAAAGGCCGAGGACATAGATATCCAAAGGGCGAAAAGCTCTTTGGACCGGGCCAGGGAGAGGATGGCAAGAGAGCGTGCCGCGGAAGATGTGGATTTTCTCAGGGCGGAAGCATCGCTCAGAAGGGCTATGGTCAGGCTCAAGGTGGCGGGAAAGGTCTGATTTTAGGCACTCCCTACGATATTGACTGGAAAAAGGCGGGTACTTCGGTGTCCGCCTTTTTTATTGACATTTGATGAGTACGGGATAGTATAAAAATTTCAGTAAAATCAGGATAAGAACATCCGAACGGAGGGCAGGCATGGCTCGCCTTTAATGAGTGAATAGCTTGTCCTCATAAAGTGAAAAGACAGGAGTACCATGGAAAAGGGCGAAGAACTGGATCAGCTCCAGGTGCTGGAAGAAAAGCTGGATAGCCTCATCGGATACTTACAGACACTGAAAAATGAAAAGGATGCCTTGGTTGAAAAAGTGCATATCCAAGAGGAGAAAATAACCAATTTATCAAATGAAAATAGCATGTTAAGGTCTGCTAGAGACCAGGCGAAACAAAGAATTGTGTCTCTTCTTGAAAAAATAGAACAGATTAATGTTTAAAAAGAAGCATTAATAAGTTTGAATTACGGCTGTCTGATGATTTTGGGGAGCTATTGGAAAGAGGTGCGGCGGGATCGATGCAGCCAGTAAAAGTCAAGATCCTTGATCGAGAATATTTTATTCGGAGTCATGATAGTGCTGATGACGTTCATAAAATTGCAGAGTATGTCAATAAGGTCGCATGCGGGATTCGGGATGATTCGGAGGGCCTCAGCGAACGTAAGACGGCGATTCTCACTGCAATTCACATTGCGAATGAATACTTCCAGGCACTGAAGGCTCTTGATGAAAGGGATAGCCGGGAGAGCCAGCGAATCAAGGCCATGATCTATGACATTGATTCCTCCATGGGTTAGATCGGCCCTCAAGGTAGGGCCGGGCCCTGGCGAGCCCGCCACCCCTTTAAATGTCAGCGATCCCGGATCTGTTTTGTAATGGTTACATCGTTCGGCCGAATCAGATCGTAAAGCGTCTGGATGTCGTATTGTTGCGAATTAGCCTCACGGGCCGTGGTGATCGCCGGCCCTGCATACATTCGCTTTGATCTCACTTCCCACCCGACGGCTTATATTCTGCGTGGTCTAAGGAACTTAAAGCAATTCCATGCAGGAGCAAAGCCGCCTTTCCCCGCCAGGCATCCGTTCGCCTGCTTCCGGAATAATAATTACAGCTTTCCGCCGGCGTGAAAACAGTGTCTTTGCTCTTACAAGTACACACTCATGTCGAACGCGGGATTGCTGAAATCAATAGAGAGGTGTCCCGGCATGTCAAACATACCTTTGCCTTTGATACTTGGCTGTGGGTTGGGAGTATTACTCGGTTTTCTTATCGGTTTTTGGACGCGAAAGAGAATAACTGAAAAACAGATTGAATCCATTAACAATTACTCAAAGAACATTATCAATGATGCCCACAAGAAAGCAAAGACCATAAAAAAGGAGGCGATGCTCCGAGCAAAGGATACCCTTTACCAGATGAAGCTGGATTTCGAGAGGGATACCAATGAAAAAAAGGAACAATTCCAGCTGCTGGAAAAGCGTTTGTTCAGCAAAGAGGAGACCCTCGATAAGAGAATCGAGCAACACGAACGTAAAGAAAAGCGACTGGCGGGCCAGGAGAGCCGCATAGAACAACTGGAGAACGAACTGAAGGAAAAAGAGGCCCAATACGATCGAATGCTCAATGAACAGCGTGAGCAGTTGGAGAGGCTGGCGGCCATGTCCTCTCAGGAGGCCAAAGAACTCCTTCTGAAGTCCATGGAGGAGGAGGCCAAGCACGAGGCGGTGAAATACATCAGGCGGATTGAAACCGAAGCCAAGGAAACCGCGAAGAGGAAAGCTGAAGAAACAATGGCCCTTGCCATCAAGCGATACGCAGGGGACTATGTGGCCGAGAAGACCGTATCAGTAGTCACCTTGCCGAGCGATGAAATGAAAGGCAGGATCATCGGCCGTGAGGGCCGCAATATACGGGCCATTGAGGCGGCTACGGGTATAGACCTGATCATAGACGACACGCCCGAAGCTGTTATACTCTCGGGGTTCAACCCGGTCAGGCGGGAAGTGGCCAA
>CAYVDE010000181.1:0-4522 GCA_964450535.1 uncultured Desulfobacterales bacterium | reverse complement strand
AACATGCTCAGGAGCGAACAAAAATGCCGGTGCTCAACAACGATGTGGCGGGAATTTTCAATCGGATGGCCGATCTGTTGGAAATCCAGTCGGCCAACCCTTTTAGAATTCGTGCCTACAGGAATGCGGCAAGAACTGTTGCGGGCCTGCCAAAACGAGTGTCGGACATGGTGGAGGCCGGCGAATCCCTGGAAGATCTTCCGGGAATCGGAAAAGATCTTGCGGGCAAGATACAGGAGATCGTGAAAACAGGAACCCTGCCCCAGCTTGAAGACCTGGAAAAGCAGGTCCCTCCGGAACTGGGCAAACTCATGCAAATCCCAGGCTTGGGAGGGAAAAGGGTTGCGGCACTGCACCAGGAGCTGGGTGTTTCCAGTGTTCAAGATCTCAAGGAGATGGCGCAAAAAGGCCAAATCAGGAATCTGGAAGGTTTTGGAAAGAAGACGGAACAAAAGATCCTGGAGGAGATCCAAGAGGCCAGGGAACGCAACGGCCGAATCAAGATATTCGAGGCCGAAGAGGCCGCTGACGATCTGTTGAGACACTTTAAAGACGTGAAAGGCATCAAAGACATCGCTGTCGCCGGCAGTTACCGAAGGAGAAAGGAGACGGTGGGTGATTTGGACATCCTGGTTTCATGCCGGAAGGATTCCAGGGTCATGAAAGCATTTATGGAATACGACGAAGTCGAGCGGGTGATATCCAAAGGGAAAACCAAGTCCAGTGTGATCCTCCGCTCAGGCCTGCAGGTGGATTTGAGAAAAGTTCCCGCCGTCAGCTACGGAGCGGCGCTACACTACTTCACGGGATCAAAAGCCCACAACATCGCCGTCCGGAAGATCGGGGTGAATAAGGGCCTGAAGATAAACGAGTACGGTGTATTCAAGGATGAGGAGCGAATTGCGGGGAAGGACGAAGAGGAGGTGTACCGGCAGGTGGATCTGCCTTATATCGACCCTGAATTAAGGGAAGACGACGGGGAGATCGAAGCGGCACAACAAGGGAATCTTCCCAAGCTTATCACTCTGGATGATATCCGTGGCGATCTCCATATGCACACGAAGGACACCGATGGGCACAACACACTGCAGGAAATGGCCGAAGCAGCCGGTAAGCGAGGATACGAATATCTGGCGATCACCGAGCATTCCAGGCGGGTGACCATGGCGGGGGGCTTTGATGCCGCAAAACTGAAAAGGCAAATCAACGCCATAGAAAAAATAAACGGCAAGCTCAAAGGCATTACCGTCCTTAAAGGCATTGAGGTGGACATCCTCAAGGACGGAACCCTGGATCTGCCGGATGAGATCCTGAAAGAGCTGGATGTGGTGGTCTGTGCGGTCCACTATGACCGGAATCTCTCGAAAAAGCAGATGACCGAGCGTATCATGAAGGCTATGGACAATCGATATTTCAACATCTTGGCTCACCCTACGGGCAGGTTGATCAACGAACGTGCGCCCTATGAAGTGGACCTGGAGAAAGTGATGGAAAAGGCCGGGAAAGCGGGTTGCTTTCTGGAGGTCAACGCCCATCCCGATCGGCTCGATCTGTCCGACCGCTTCTGCCGGATGGCCGGGAAAGCGGGCGTAAAGCTTGCGGTTAGCACCGATGCCCACAGCACGGCGGACCTCGAGTTCATGCGCTTCGGCTTGGACCAGGCCAGGCGAGGCTGGCTGGAAGCGGAGGACGTAATCAACACGCGGTCTCTGAAGGATCTGAGGAAGCTTCTCAAAAGATGACCGCATGGATTTGTGTCAGACTCTGCCCGCCTTTTTAAAGCCCGGTTCTAAAAGAGCGGTGGTTTCAGGGGATGCCCGGCCTGTGCTACTCGGCAGGCGGGTAGTTGATCTCCTTGAGGGTGGCCTTGATCTGATCCAGGGTGGTCGGGAACTCCCACTCCACCGTGACCTGCTTCTTGTCCGGATCGCCGATCACCTTGGAGACCCCTTCGAGCTCGTTAAGCTCGCGTTGAATGGTCATGATGCAGTGGCCACAGGATACGTTCGGCACATTGAGGGTCTTGGCTTCCATGCTGTGTCCTCCCTTAGTTAAAATCAGATCAAATTCCTATATTATTTTGCACACAGACAACCATGATGAAAAACGGCGTCAAAAGAATGGATTGCCGCTGCGCAGGGACTCTTCTTCTCGCGTGTTTCAGTCGCCGGACTCCTTCAATCTCGCAAGGCAGGCGGCGATGAATTCGGGAAGATCCCCCGGTTGACGGCTGCTGACGAGGTTTCCGTCTTCAACCACCTTTTCGTCGACAAACCGGGCTCCTGCGTTTTTGATGTCCTGTACAATGGACTTCCATCCGGTTATTTTGCGCCCGCGCAAGACGTCCGCGGTGATAAGGAGCTGAGGGGCATGGCAAATGGAGAAAACCGGTTTTCCACTGTTGAAAAATCTCCTTACGAACTCCACTGGCTCCTCATGGGCGCGCAGTTTATCCGGTGAATAGCCTCCGGGGATCAGGAGAGCATCGAATTCGTCCGATGAAACATCTCCGATCGCACGGTCGATAAGCACTTCAGTTCCATGCTTTTTCCCTTTGACCCTTTCTCCAGGCTTCATGCCCACGTGAATGATTTTGTGCCCGTTTTCTTGAAACGCTTTGACTGGTTCTGTGTATTCGGAATCCTCGAATAAATCATCAATAATAACAGCAATATTGCTCATTGGTCTTTTCTCCTTTCCAACTCTTTTCTCATTTCTACCAAATCTGCATCCAGCTGACCATGTTCTTTCAGCCCTCCTCGCCTGACAGCCCGGCGGGCGAAAACCGTCCTTATATCTTGAATACAATGCCTGCCTGTGGAGTGTGAATGGGGTACATCCTGTAAAGGACTCGTGGGATAGCCGGAGCCGGGGAAAGAGTCTGGAGCCGTGCTTCCGGGTCGGTCTGACGGGCAGGTCCCGGCGAGTCCACACCGCAAAAAAGCCAAGTGCCCGGCGTGAATCTGAGGGCGCCGGAATCAGCGCCAGGCCCTTTTAAATACACGACTCACCCCATTGTCGGGAGCAATAACAAACCAGTAACATCGATGACCAGATGCAGGTCTTCTGTCCATCCAAAATTAAAGACAAAAGGATACTATGAAGTCGAGCCACGGAAAGATCATCCTGTTCTTTGTAATCCTGTGGGTTGCCGGCGGTTGTGCCACGCAGACCCGCCTCGAGCCCGCGTCAGTGGGTGTTACGGAATCGACCTTTGATGTGGGCATCGGCAGCTATAAGGGTGTACGGCTCGTTGCCGATCCCGATGCCTGGCGGGGTATTCCTGAAGTCACGGAGAAGGTTACGCCGATCAAAATCACTGTGGAGAATAATTATGGAACCGCCATACGTGTGTTGTATCCACACTTTGTGCTTGTAGGAGAATACGGAACAAGGTTTTCAGCTCTTCCTGCCTTCGATATTGATGAAAAGATACGGACCTCGGAACCGGCTTCAAGCACCAGGGCCCCGGCGTTAAGGAGCCACTACTTTTTCGTATCCCCGCACCATCATGCCAACATGCCCGGTCTCCCTTCCGCGAGGGAGCCCTTCCCTTATGACCCGCTTTACTATAAGCGGTACCACCATGGGAAATGGAAGGAAATCGCCCTGCCCACCGAGCACATGAAAGCGGTCGCTCTTCCGGAAGGCGACATTCATGACCAAGGGAGTGTCACGGGATTTCTCTACTTCGAAAAAGTCAGAGAAGTTGAGCACGTTGAGTTGCACATGGACCTCATGGAGGCGGAGGACGGAACTATCTTTGGTCGCATTCGCGTGCCCTTCATCGTGATTGAGTAACCTTTGCAGCGCCCCTCCCGGAGATGGAAAGAGGAGAGGCCAAAGGAGGCTCGAGGCATGGATCCCGTCATTCTGATCGTCGTAATCGCGTTTCTCGGCCCGATCATCGGATCGGGCTTGGGTGTGCTGAAAAAGCCGAGCTTCAGGTACGTCTGCGCCATGCTCTGCTTCGCCGCCGGCGTCATGCTCGCCATCTCCTTCCTGGAGCTGATTCCCAACTCCTGCGCCGGGCAGGAACATCGGCATTGACGTCTAGGGGCCTGCATGGCGAGGATGGTATTCTGATTCTATAAGAGCATGAAAGCTAGAGACACGAATCCGATTGAACGCTAAGCAAAATCACTCTAGAGAGGTACAAACCATGCCAAATGAACGGCTGCTGGTAATCGGCGGAAATGCAGCAGGAATGAGCGCCGCGTCTCATGCAAGAAGGCGAAATAAGGATCTGGAAATCAAGGTTTTCGAAAAGAGTCCTCACACTTCTTATGCGCCTTGAGGGCTTCCTTACTACGTCGGCAGGGTCGTCGACGACATGAACAAGCTTATCGAAAGAACGCCCGAGATTTTTCGTAAAAAGCAGGATATCGATGCGAGGGTTCTTCACGAGGTTTCCGAATTGGATATCAGGGGGCGACGGGTCCGCGTTGAGGACAAGCAAAGCATGACGACCCGCTGGGAGGCCTTTGACAGGCTGCTCATCGCCACAGGATCTTCCCCCCTC
>CAYVDE010000180.1:0-4536 GCA_964450535.1 uncultured Desulfobacterales bacterium | reverse complement strand
TTTCTGGTACTCGAAGAAGCATGCAATGGCCGAGGATACGTTCATGGCGAAACCTCCTCGAAATGGGTTTTGGTTGGATGCGGCCCTAGGCCGTGAACACGGTTCATTTTCCTCGAATCCCATGCTATGATCAAATTGGTAAAATAAGCCGTTAGCAGCCTTTGATTGGAATGCAATTCGGGGCCGCGGCCGGAAGATGGATTTGGAAGGAAAGGTGCCATGAGGATGAAATAAAAAATGTGTGAAGCGGTGAAAGAACTCCCTGCAAACGCCACGATTGAAGATGCGATGGACCGGTTCTTTTTTATGGCCAAGATTGAGAGGGGGATTCAGCAGGCCGATGCAGGGCAAACCGTTTCGCATGGTGAGGTCCGGGATAGGTATATTTTCTGGCAGAGACGGGTGATTTGACCTGTGGAAGAGGAATCCCGATCCATTTTCAGAAAAGAAGCGCTTGAGCACTGGATACACCGGAAAGAGACGGAAAACCTGCCGGGTCTGGTTTCACCCCGGCTTTTTGTGTTTTTATGGATCATTTTTGGATTCCTCGTGGCCCTGGGCTTCTGGGTCTCCTGTGCGGAGGTGAAGACCTACACCTTCGGGCAAGGCTTCGTGGCCGGTTTTGAAGATGCCGGCTCAAAGGAACACATGACAGAACCGCATGTGGTGTCCATTTTTCGCGATGATACGGGGCTTCCGTTATCTGAAGGCGACAGCTTGTGGATAAGTTCCATGGATGGGCGACAATGGCATGCCCATACCATCGTGTCTGTTCTGCCGGGAACCATGAGTCCGGCGGACGTCAGGGAAAAATTCGGCCTGGTTATCAACCGGTCGGTGCGGGTCGTCATAAGCCGCTCCGATGACACGGTGACACCGCCGTCGTCCGCTGAGGTGTCCGGGCATAACGGACTGCTGGAGGTCCGCTTCCAGTCGGGTACGCGAAAGATGGCCTCTTTCCTGCCTGTGGTAGGGGAACTTTTTGATAAAGAATAACCCGTACAGACCGGATGGTTCGCTGACGTGAAACGCGTATCCAACAACCGGTTGATCGCTTCCGTGCTCTTTCTATTGAAAGGGAACGGATGGTTTCCCGGAAAGCATCGTACGGTACCCGTGGTCCTCCAGTTGAGCCAGATGGAATGCGGGGCCGCATGTCTTGCCATGATTTTGGGCTACCACGGGCGTCGGACGAGGGTCAGTGAGTGTGCGGCATTGTGCGGAGGGGGTCGGGACGGGGTGAATGCCGGGGTGATTGCTGAAGCAGCGGAGCATTTCGGGCTTCGAGTCAAGGGCTATTCCCTTGCCCCGGACCAGCTCAAGGAGATATCTCTTCCGGCCATCATACACTGGAAATTCAACCACTTCGTCGTGCTCGAATCCTGGTCTCCTGCCAGGATACACATCGTTGACCCCGCAGCAGGCAGGCTCCGTGTATCTCCGGAGGAGTTCGACAGAAGCTTTACAGGGGTCGTACTCACCTTTGAGCCGGGCGAGGGGTTCGAGAAAAAGGCCGCTGGATTCAACGCCACCTGGGCGTATTATCTCAGGAATATCCTGGGAAGCAGGGCCACCGTGCGCAGTCTTTTACAGATTCTTACGGCGAGCATGCTCCTCCAGGTCCTGGGTCTCATCCTGCCGGTCTTTACCATGATCCTGGTGGATCACGTCCTCGCTCTACACATGAAGGATCTCCTGCTAGTCCTGGGCCTGGGCCTTCTCATCGTCGTTCTCAGTCACATGGTTGTTCAATATATCCGCGGGGCCTCCCTTGTCTACATACAGGGCAAGATTGACAGCCGCATGATGGTGCGGTTTTTTGAGCACGTTCTCGCCCTGCCTTACCGTTTTTTTCAGAGGCGGTTGAGCGGGGATCTGCTCATGAGGTTGAGCAGCAATGCGACCATCCGGGAAATCATCACCAATCAGTCCCTCTCCCTTTTCCTCGATGCCCTCTTTGTCCTCGTCTACCTTGCCATTATCTTCTTCCAGGCGCCTCTGTTCGCCGCGCTCGTCCTTTTGTTAGGAGGGCTGCAGGTTTTCATCCTTCTGGCTACGGCCCGGAGGATCCGCCAGTTGATGCAGAACGACCTGGCAGCCGGGGCAGAAACCCAGAGCTACGTGATCGAGATCCTGAAGGGCATCGCCACACTGAAGGCATCCGGCGGGGAGAGCCGTGCGCTTCAGGCCTGGTCCGGGAAATTTTACAAGGAGCTGAATATTTCCCTCGAACGTCATCACATCATCTCCATCATAGATACGGTCCTGGGTACCATCCGGCTGGCCTCACCCCTGGCGCTACTCTGGGTCGGGGGGTTCATGGTGCTCAACGATATGCTCAGCCTGGGAACCATGCTGGGTCTCCAGGCCCTTGGGATCGCCTTCCTTACCCCTCTCGGCTCCATGGTCGAGACGGGACAGCAGTGGCAGTTCGCAGGCGCATACCTCGAGCGGGTCGGGGATGTGATCGAATCGGAAACAGAGCACTCCCCCCAGAGGACGATTGAGGCGCCACGGCTCATGGGGGCCATTGAGGTGGAGGGCCTGAGTTTCCGGTACGATCGCCACACACCCTACGTGCTGGAGGAGATCTCCTTTACCGTCCACCCGAAACAGAAATTGGCCCTGGTGGGCCGCAGCGGCGCGGGAAAGAGCACCCTGGCTCATCTCCTTCTGGGGCTGTATGAACCCTCGGAAGGAGACATTTTCTACGATGGGCTGCCGCTGTCACGCCTGGATTTACCCAGCCTCCGGCAGCAGTTCGGGGCTGTACTGCAGGAGTCCTTTGCCTTCCATGGATCGATCCGTCAGAATATTGCCTTTAACAAGCCGGACTTGTCCTCCGAGGAGGTGGTTCTGGCCGCCCGGATCGCCGGGATCCATGAGGAAATCCTTGGAATGCCCATGGGGTATGAAACGCTCATCGCGGAAGGCGGCAGCGGACTTTCCGGGGGACAGCTTCAACGTCTGGCCATAGCACGGGCGGTCGCTCACAAACCGGCAATTCTTGTCCTCGATGAATCCACCAGCCACCTGGACAGCGTTACGGAAACCTGCGTGGATCGGAATTTGAATTCGGAACTGGGGACGAGAATCGTCATCGCGCACAGGTTGTCCACCATCAAAAATGCCGATCTCATCCTCGTATTGAAGGATGGAAGGATCGAGGAGCGCGGCCGGCACGATGACCTCCTGTCCAAGGGAGGCTATTACAGGGAGCTTGTCAAGGGGCAGGTCTTGTCAGACCATTCGATTGGATTGAATGGAGGGTGAATTTCCCGGCCATCTCAGATGCAATGGAGGCACGAATAAGCACTGGGAAGGCAAAAACACCCATTGCAGAGGGTTTGGTCTCCTGGAAGACTCTTCATCTTCCACGCGCTCCCTTTTCGGTGTGACGGCTCACATGGCAGAGATCGTTCCTTTTCAGGGCCTTTTCGTAATTGCCGATCGGGGGGCAGAGGGCATGGAAGACACAGCGTCGGCAGGGCTGAACCTGGGACCGTGTTCGGAGCCACGATTTCCCCCCGGACATTTCCCTGTACAGGACCTGGTAGATGTCCTCTTGATCAAGGGTGCCGAGGGGGGGGGTATTGAGGTCGGCATAGATGGTACGGTTGCTGAGGACGGTCAACCGGCCGAACCGAAGCCTGTTTAAAATCATGTTGGCGTAAATTTCCCTCTGGGTGGGCCGGGCCTTTACGATATCCTCCATGTCCATAAAGACCTTGTGCTCGAAAAAAGGTCTGTTCTTCCCATTGAAGAACGGTTTGAATGCATAGCTTGAGAGGCCCTTGGCGGAAATAAACTCTTCTGCCTGCATTGTGTTTTCCTCGCTTTCCACCACGAACAGGACCTTTATTTCGGGTTTGGCCTGGAGTGCCATATCCAAGGCCTTGGCTAAACGCTCTTGGGAATAGGGAGGACTCACGATCAAAGTGATTTTTGACCGATCAAAATTGAGGGAAGAAACCTCCCTGGGGGCATTGCCGAGGTGCAGATAGTGGAGATAGAAGTGGCTTTCAAAGGTCTTTTCTCGCAGAAGTTCAACAAGGGGTTTTAACCCTCTGTAGAGAAAGATGTCCCCTCCCAGGATATTCACAAGAGAAACCGAGGACCATTCAATTTGCTCCAGGAGATTGGCGATGGTTGAGAGTTCAAGCTCTTCTTTTCCTGACGGCATTCGGGTGCAGCACGAAAACTGCTTGTAATAGCCGGAGCAGCCATTGCATTTTTCGCGGCATTCCGAATTCACCTGGATCGACAATTGTAAAAGATATTCCAACACCTCCTCTCCAACGGATCGCCCTTCCTCTTTTTTCAGCCTTTTTGCGGCCTGGTCCAGCCTCGGCCCCAAGGGCATCAGGGCCGGTTTGCCTTGGGAATACGCGGCATCAAGAATATCTCCCATGTAGGATTCGCGAACTTTTTCGATGAGATCACAAATCTCTTCATCCGCCATCTCGGTTGAACCCAGTCTGATCACTCGTTGGTTCGTTGGACGTGACAGACGGCGCAGGATTTTCGAGATCTTGG
>CAYVDE010000179.1:0-4582 GCA_964450535.1 uncultured Desulfobacterales bacterium | reverse complement strand
TGACCTCCACGTTTACCTTGGAAGCATCCACCCGGTCGTCCCAGTAGAGCTCATCTACCACGTCCTTTTTGATCTGTTCATCTACTCGTGCCATTTCCATACCTCCTTTCTCCGGCAAGAGGGACGGCGCAGAAAGCAATACCCGCCTGGCCCGACCGCCCGGCGGGCGAAAACCGTCCTTGTCCTTGTATCCTGAATACAATGCCTGCCTGTGGAGTGTGAATGGGGTACATCCTGTAAAGGACTCGTGGGATAGCCGGAGCCGGGGAAAGAGTCTGGAGCCGTGCTTCCGGGTCGGTCTGACGGGCAGGTCCCGGCGAGTCCACACCGTAAAAAAAGCCAAGTGCCCGTCGTGAGTCCGAGGGCGCCGGATTCAGCGCCAGCCCTTTTGAATACACGACTCACCCCATTGTCGGGAGCAATAGCAAGCCAGTAACATCGATGGCCAGACGCAGGTTTTCTGTCCACCCAAAACTAAAGACAAAGGAGGTATTCTGATGAAGAAGATAAAAGTCCAAGGCATTTGTATGGCTCTGATGCTGGGGTTTGTACTTTTTGCACCGCCTTTCACAGTGTCCGACGCCGAGGGAGCGGTGAGGAAGTTGAACGACGTCAATATCATGGAAACCGTGGAGAAAGAGCTGATCATGGATCCGGCGGTCTTGTTAAACGAAATCGACGTGACTGTCGAGAATGGGATCGTGACCCTCAGCGGCTCCGTGGACAACATTCTGGCCAAGGAGCGAGCTGCGCGTGTGACCGAAACCGTCAAAGGGGTCCGCTCTGTTATCAACCGAATCGATGTATCCCCTCCGTTGCTGCGATCGGACACGAGCATCGCCCGGGACGTGGAGGACGCCCTGCTGATGGACTCGGCCACAGAATCCTTCCAGATCCGGGTCTCTGTGCTCGACGGGGTGGTTACCCTCAAAGGTACGGTGGATTCCTGGCAGGAAAAGCGCCTGGCCGGCATTGTGGCCAAGGGTGTTCGAGGCGTGACCGACCTCGAGAACGAGCTGCAAGTGGCGCCCAAGGCGGATCGGCCGGACCATGAGATTCTAGCGGAAATACAAAAGATCCTGCGGTGGGACGAGTTAGTGGATCATGCCCTGATCGATGTGCAGGTGAAAGATGGAGAGGTCGAGCTCTCCGGGATCGTGGGCAGTGCCGCAGAGAAGCGCAAGGCTTTGATCGACGCCCACGTGAGCGGGGTGGAATCAGTGGAAGGATCTGATCTGGAGGTGAAGTACTGGGCCCGGGATGAGAACCTGCGAAAGGACAAGTACGTCGTGGCCTCAGACGAAGAGGTTCGGGAGGCCGTGGAGGACGCCCTTCTCTACGACCCTCGGGTAAACAGCCTTGATGTGACTGCCAGGGTCGACGAGGGAGTGGTCACCTTGCGGGGCGTTGCAGACAATATCAAGGAGAAGCGGGCCGCCAGGCGGGATGCCTTGAACACCGTGGGCGTGGTGAGTGTAAAAAACCGTCTGAGGGTGCGCCCGGAAGAAGCCTTAACCGACCTGGAAGTGGAACGCAAAGCAAACGGGGCCATCACCAGGGACCCCTACCTGGAGACCTACGAGATTACCGTAGACGTTACAGGAGGCACGGCAAAGCTTTACGGAAGCGTGGACTCCTACTTCGAAAAGGTCCGGGCCGAAGATGTGATTTCCGGAGTTGAAGGCGTGCAGATGGTGAACAACAAGCTTACGGTGGATTACGATCGTGGGTTTTTGACCTATGATCCTTATGTGGACGACCAGCCCCTTACAGACTATGACTGGTATCGACCCGAACCGCTCCTCCCCCGCAAAAGCGACGCAGAGATCGAGGAAGAGATCGAGAGTGAATTCTGGTGGAGTCCATTTGTGGACGAGGATGATGTCGAGGTGACCGTCAACGACGGAAGAGCTCAGCTCACAGGGAAGGTGGATTCATGGTCCGAGTACAGTGCGGCCACGCGCAACGCCTATGAGGGCGGGGCCGTGTGGGTTCACAACAATCTGAAGATCGACATTCCATGACCGCCGCTGGATGATGTCAGCTTAACCTTGCTGCTCTCTCCCGGACCGGCTTTACGTAGACGGTTCGGGAGACCAGTCTCACGTCGATCAATAGGGCGTCTTCTCAGTCGATGTGCGGCAGCAGGACCCAGGAGATGTACCAACCGGTCTCCTCCCCGGACTTGAGGCAGACGATGCCGCCGTTCTGAAACTTGAGCACCGGGGCCTTCGCCGCGTCCCCGGCGACCAGATGCGCGGTGAGCCTCTCCATGAAGGGAAGATGTCCCACCAGCATCTCGTTGCGGTCGCTGTCCACGGAGAGGCGGGTGACGTCGTCGAGCGGGCCCAGGCCCTCCACGGCCTCGACACCCCCTTCCACCCCCAGGGTCCGGGCGAAGATCTCCGCCGTCTGCTGCGCCCGTTTCTTGCCACTGTGTCGAATGGACGAGACGCTCAGCTCGTACCCCTTGGCCAGGGTGGCCATGCGCTCCACCTCCACGGTGCCTTCTGCGGAGAGGCCCTTGTCCGGGTCCTTCTCCTTGGGGAGGTTCTTTCCGTGCTGTACCAGATACAGTGCCATACGCGTTCCTCCTTTGGGCTCGTGGTTTCCTTTGCCCGTTCTCATCGGTCAGTCCGTGCCCGAGGGGCTCGGCCCAGTGTGGATGCGAGATCAAACTGGAACCCGACCACGTGCATCTCCCTCAACCAGTAGCGGAGGGGGATCCATTGGAAGCGCTCGAAGGTCTACAAAATGCTCACAAGCCTCCGATGCTTTCTTTCTTTAAGGCCGATCCGTATTTAAGTTCCAGCCCTGTTGTCATCACAAGGTTCATCCGGATTTGCAGCCCTGGCCTGCTCAGCGCCCATCGCAGTCTGGCCCATGCACACCGGCATCTGGAAGACGTTCATTTTTTCACACCCCACCTGGTTTCTGAGCTCCCTGGAAAGGCTTTTCAGATGCTGTGTTTCCTGTTCAATAATGTCATCCACAAACTCTCTTCCCTTATCTTCCTCGGTCAGATCCCGTAACATCAAATAAAAAGCTATGGAATCCTTTTCAAATTGGATGCCCAGGCGTAAAGCATCCTCGACATGTCGGAGTTCATGGATATATTTGTGCACATTCTCATCCTTTCGAAACACATTCATATCGGCCATGTCCTGAATATATTGATTTATTTCCTCATCAGCCTTTCGGTTAACATCATCAGCAGGGTCATAATCCGTACTTCTTCTTGCTGATTCCGGTAGCTTGGCTCGCATCTCCTGAAAGGCGATACGATGCTTTTCCTCTTCATCCTCGAGTTCCATAAAAACCTGCTTCAAATTTTCATCCTGCAAGGACTCTTTTGCCTTTTGATAAAATGTGATTCCGTTTTTTTCGATCTCGATGGCAACCCGAAACACTTCGTCTGCATAAAAACCCAGTATCATATGTTCACCTCCATATAAGTTGCGCTCTTTATATAATAAATGAAATCTCAGTCCATGGGGTCTGGAAAGTATAGATGATGAGAATCCGATGTAATTGGAGGATGCTTTTGGAAGGGCTTAGTTTATGGGTGGGCCCCCGCTCCGAAAAGCGAGCGAGGGTTCATCTGGATGCCTTGTGGAATCAGGAGGCCTGATACTTGAAAGACACGTTCAGACGGGTTCGATAAGAGGTGATCCTGCCTTCTGTGAGCGTGACATCCAGACGGGTGACCTCTGCAACTCGGAGATCCTTGAGGGTTCCACGTGCCGTTTCTATGGCGGTATTCGCTGCTTCCTCCCAGGAAGTATCGCTCGTTCCCACCAACTCGATGATCTTGTAAGTGCTGCCTGACATAATTCGACTCCTTTCGTATTATCGGTTCATCTGCGCTACCTCATCAGTTCGAGGGTAGCCCCGGGGTTCACCTTTCAGGCGGTTAGGCCCAAAGCGCGATGTAGCGCGCAACAATGATCATAAGGAGGGTGCCGATGAGCACCCAGAAAAAGAGACTCAAAGCCCTGGCTGCTGTGGCCCTTTCTTCTCTGATTTCCTTTGGGTCCTGGAGTTCTACGGTCGATTCGTCCTTTTCCGAAGGAGCCGCCGCTGCCAGAAGAAGGGCTAAGACGAGCCCTACGAGCAAAAAAGGTAGAAAAGGGGTACCCCATAGAGCCGGACCAAAAGGGACGAGCCACAGACCCCCCGCCCAGGTGGCAAGAAAAATCACCAGAAAAAATAAAGCGACGCTGGACCAGGGGCCTCTGGTTCGAAAAAGGACAATAAAC
Source organism: uncultured Desulfobacterales bacterium (assembly GCA_964450535.1). Lineage (GTDB taxonomy): Bacteria > Desulfobacterota > DSM-4660 > Desulfatiglandales > HGW-15 > JAIPEI01. Next base: position 323 of record CAYVDE010000179.1, on the reverse strand, counting down.
AGGGCACTCAACAGGAGAGCAAAGAACAGGGCATAAAGCAGATGGATAAGAAACATTTTGTCATTCCCTCTTTTTTCCGTGTTTCTATGACAGTAGCGCGGTGCTGGAGGACAGTAAATAAGGGAGATCCGGTATTTGTAAGGGAGAAAAGGAAGAACGGGATCCGCAAATACATGATACCCCCCATTGTGCCGGGCCCGCCATCGGTTCATAAGGGTGACTGATATGAAAAACAGTGTGAACCGGGGAAACCTCCCCTAGGCTTCAGAACATGCTCAGGAGCGAACAAAAATGCCGGTGCTCAACAACGATGTGGCGGGAAT
>CAYVDE010000178.1:0-4645 GCA_964450535.1 uncultured Desulfobacterales bacterium | reverse complement strand
TGATCACGGTGTTGTCGGAGGCCGCGCTCAGGGACAAGTCCCTCGCACCGGTCAGAACAGCATCGTCTTCCAACTTGGCAATCGTGCTGGTGTTGGCGATGTTCAAGGCCACTGAAGCACCGATGCCTACGCTGCCCGCCTCGGCACCCTTGTTGGCCGGCTCTGCCACGGCCTTGGATACGGTGGTATTCGCGGCGACAAGCGCAACATTGCCGTCGCCGGTAATGGTCACCTCGGAACCGGATCCAATATCTGCCGTCGAAACACTGTCGATAATGCTGATGGCCAGAGACCCGGCCACGCCGACAGCTTCGGCTCCCGCCCCGGAAGTGGCTTTGGTGCTGAAAGAAGCGCTTTCCGGCATCAGGGCCTGTATACTGAGTGATGACGCCGTCAGATCGGCGTTACCGTCGATGTAGGCCAGGTTGTCGGCATCAACGATGGTAATGGCCACAGCCGCGCCCACGCCTATTTCACCGTTTGCGGCACTGCCGTCGGCCGTGGTGGCCGCCCCACCGGAAGAGGAGGCGGTAACATTGATCCCATCAGTGGAGACAATCGATGCCGGTGTATGGATGTAGGCCCCGGTGTACCTGGTAAGGTCGGTAACAGCTACCGCACCCGCCACGCCGACGCTTCCATCGGAAGTCTCCGCGTCATATTCTTCGAGTCTTTCCTGAGACTCTGTTTTCGTATCCGGGTCCCCGTCCTCAGCGGCGCCGCCCGGTGACGCCTTGGCAGTCGTCGTTATGCTGTCAGTGCTGGTGGCGGAAACATCCATATCGCCGGCGGAAATCGGCCCGGTGCTGTCGATATAGGCCTCGGTTACGCCGCTCACCACGGCAAGACCCAAGGCCCCTCCTGCAATTGCGGACGAGGCATCGCCGCTGGCGGTCACGGTAATGGTATTTGCCGCAGCGAGGCTGAAGGCCCCGTCCGCGGAAACCGAGCTCGTGCCGGAGAGGTGCGCACTGGCTGTGCTGTCGGCGAAGGCCATGGCCACGGCTGCGTCGGCGCCCACACTGTCAAATCCCGGGCCCTCGGCCTCGGCGGTTGCCGTGAGAATCGAGGTCGCGGAGATCGTCACATTTCCGCTGCTCATAATCTCGGTATTTACAATGGAAACCAGTGCCGAGGAATCCACATCGACAATTGCAAGCGGTAATGAAGATGAACCGGTGGCCGTTGACTCGGCGGTGATCGAGACATCGCCGGCAATCAAGGTCGCACCGTCGATGATTATCGACGCTGCGGAGGATGCGTCGAACGCGTTTTCAGAATCCGATGCGGTGAGCGTGATCGAACCGGACCCGGTGTTGATAGCTGCGCCCGGATTGATGGTGATCGACTCTGCAATGATTGAAAGGCCTTCGAAGACACTCGTGTCAAAACCAAGAATCGTAACAGTATCGTACCCGGCACCAAGATCGATTGTCAGATCACCGCTGAGAGTGAAGTCGTTCCAGGAGTTGGCATCCCAGCTGTATTGCATCTGCCCGTCATTCGAAGTCCCGTAATTGTCAAGGTACAGGGTGTCGTCGCCGGCGGTGCCGTCGAGGCTATAAAGCAGATGCGAATAATCGCCAAAAACCAGGGGGTCCGTTTCCACGTTGCCGCTGTTGACCTCGAGCACCCAGTCGCCGGAGTAGGTCTCAGCGCCGGTGGCGTTGCTGGACGCCGCCACATCGGCCCCGGTAAGGGATGCCAGCCTTTCCACGAAGGCTGCGCCGGTATCACCGGCGGCGATGTCGCACCCGTAAAGCAGGATGTCACCCTCGGGGTTCAGGGCCTCGCCCCAGCCGGCCACGTCGGTGCTGCGTTTCTTCAATTCATCATTGTTGGTTACGGTGGAACCCAGACGAACCATGCCCATTGAGCCGTGGGACAGGATGTGGACGGCGTCCAGGTTTTCGTACTGATTGAGAATATCGGTGACCTGTTCGATGCCGTCGCGGCTGCCGTCGAGGATGTAGAGGTCGAACACCGGTTCAGCGGGAGTGGAAGTTGGGGGGACGGCCTCTGGATAGGCGGTCAATAAATCATCTGAGAAGGCTGTGGTGGTGGAATCCGCCTCGGCCTCCACAGGCGATGAAGACGCGGCAGGGAGGTCGGTTGTTTCGGAAAAATCAATGACGGTGACGTTTTCCCGGGAGTCCGTGAGGGCCTCGAGGAGTGCCTCGTGATCCTTCACGGAGGAATCGATGATAACGACCTGGTTGAGATTCGTGTCCATGACCAGGGCCGCATCGGCGCCCTGGAAGAGGGGTCCCTCGTCGGCGGGGGTTTCATCGGCGACGACGGCAGTCGGTTCACTCTGCTCCGTCTCCGACACCTCGACATTGCTGCCCTGATCTGAATCCGCATCAGCATCGGCGTCCCCGGACTTTTCAGCTGAAGCGCTTTCGGGTTCCGGCTGTGATCCCGGTCCCGGTTCGGATTCTTCCGGGGAATCGGTCCGGGCGTCCTCAGGCGGCGGAACGGCTTCGTCACCGGTGTCTTCGGGCATTGCACCTTCATCGACAAGCCCGTCACCTGCCGGGGTGACCGTTACGTCGTTGAACCGGTTTACGTTTTCTACAACGGGCGCAAGAATCGGTGCCAGGTCGTCACCGTTGGCCGGCGGTATGCCCAGCTCGGCCGACAGGAGCAGCCTCGGCTCCAGGGCCTCGAACTGATAGGGCCGTTCTTTCCTGTCAGAACCGGCCTTTCGCCTGTTCTTCTTTTTCTTTCCGCCGTACCCGATGCCTTTCTTGATGATGCTCAGCATGGCCTTGTACCTCAGGGGAAATCCGACGTCTCTACACAACGGCGTCCGCAGGTGTTAGGTGTCAATTATCAAGCCACTCGTTCACGGCGACAATATCATCGCCCCCCAGGGTCCCCACAGCTTTCCTCAGTATCAGGGTGTTTATGATGTAGTCGTAGCGGGCCATGGCATAGTTCTGCCGGGCCAGCGAATAGTCCCGCTCCCCGTCCAGGACGGCCAGGATTGTGTACAGGCCCGACCGGTGCCCTTCCTTTTTCCCTTCCAGTGCCAGCCCCTGGGCCTCCACGGCTTCGCGGAGCGCCTTTACCCGTTCCATGGAACTGCCCACGCCGAAAAAGGCCGTCCTCGTCTCCCGCTGAACGGTACGGGTGAGACGTTCCTCTTCCTGGGCCGACGCCTTCATGTGAAGCCTTGCTTCCCTGGTTCGTGACTGGGTAATGCCCCCCCTGTAAAGGGGGACATTCAGGCGAACCATGAAGGTGGTGGTCTCCACTTCACTGCCGCCGCCGAATAGGGTGCCCTCGTTTTCGCGCCAGTTGTGGTTGGCTTCGAAGTTCAAATGGGGGTAATGGCCGGCCCGCTGACGCCTGATTTCCTGGCGCGACGCCTCCACGTTGTGGCGAATGGCCGCCAGGGAGGGATTCTGCTTAATTGCCGCTTCGATCCAGGATTCCGCGTCGTCGGGATCGGCAGGGACCAGCGGAAACTCGTCGCGAAGAGGCGCGAGTCGTCCAGAGGGACGGCCAATGATCTCCGCAAGGGCCTGGAAGGCGTCGTCAAGATCGCTTTCCACCATGAGGCGATTCGCCTGGACTTCAGCGAGCCTTGCCTTGGCGTCGTAATATTCAGTTCGAGGAGAAAGCCCCCGTTTGAAACGTTCGCTTACAAGATCGTAGTGATAGCTCACAGCGGTCTCCTCGGCGACGGTTGCCTGGAGACGGTCTTGAGCGGCAAGGACTTTGAAATAGGCAATCGACGTACGGACAGCCAGTTCCTGGCGGGCCGCTTCCAGCTGCAGCTCAGCGGCCTGAACAACCTCACGGGACCGCTTTATGTCCACAAAGGAAGCGAAGTTGAACAGAGGCTGGGTCAGCGACAGGGTGTATTCAGTCGTGGGGAAAGAAGACTTCCCCGAACCGAACACTTGATTCTCGCTGCTCAGGATGTTCTGGGATGTCTCCATGTAGAGACCCTCAGCGGACAGCTCCGGCAAGACCGCACCCCAGGCCTGGCGAAGCACTTCCCTGCTTGCATCGCTTTCGTAACCTGTTCCCACGAATTGAGGATCATTCTCCAGGGCGAGAGAAAACGCCTCCTGCAGGTCCATGGCCTGGAGCGGGGAGGCGAACACGAAGACGCAAAAGATTACCACTGCCCTTAGAATCATGCCGGTCTTCACAACTGATGCGTGGCGTGGAATCGAAGAAGCTCTTTTTTTCATTGGCTTGTCTCACAACTGCGAAAGGATTGTCATAGAGACTGCAACAGTAACCCTCTGACTCACGGGGAAAAGACGGGAAAAAGCCCCGTGGAGGTCTGCTCGCTGCCCGGGTTACTGTGAGAAGGGGGGAAACCCGAAAAACAACGGACTGAAAGTGTGGAAAAGCATACACCTGCGAAATGCCCTGGGGGACAGCAGCTTTTCATCTTCTGTGTCCCTTGCGCATAAGGCTGTTTCTTGCCATGCCCACGAGTCCTTACAGACTTGGCCTTGGCGATACTCTCCGGCCCAGTTGCGGCGTCCACCTTGTTGCTGATGACCAATGCCCTAAAGGCTAAGGCGGTTAGGAGCCGACCCACGCTTCCACACCACCAGGATAGGATACTGTTTATTGATCCGAATGATAGTTGAAAAAATCGTTGAGTGTCAACAATAAA
>CAYVDE010000177.1:0-4752 GCA_964450535.1 uncultured Desulfobacterales bacterium | reverse complement strand
ACTTCGACCAAACCTGTTTTTCGGCGGCAAAAGAGTGGAAAGGCTTCAGGACCATCCCATCAGCAAAGGGGTCATCGACGCAACGGCTCGTGTCTACGAACTCACGATGACCCCGGAATACTCGGAGACCATGACGGCCGCATCCCATTTGACCGGCGAACCCATCAGCCGCGCCCTTCATATTCATCAGAGCAAAGAGGATCTCTTCAAACGCCTGGACATGGCCCGGTTGAGCAGCCAGAAACTGGGGACCTGCAACTACCGATGTCCCGGTAACGAGATGCTTCCCTCCCTTGCTGCGACCACCTGGGAGATCGATCGCGACAAGGGGACGGAATATCACCGGCGCTTAAATGATTACTTGCGTTACGCGCAGGAAAACGACCTGGTGGTCAGCGGATCGGTTACGGATCCTAAGGGCGACCGCAGCAAAAGGCCTCTTGAGCAGGACCCGGACATGTACGTGCATGTCGTGGAAAAAAAGGCGGATGGAATCATTGTCAACGGGGCCAAACAGCATGCCACGGGCGCCTATGCCGCCGATGAGACCCTGGTGTTGCCCGGCATTTCCTCAAAAAAGGGCGAGGAAGACTATGCACTGGCATTTGTCGTCCCAAACGGCGCCCCCGGGATCACTTATATAGGGCAGTACAACCCTTTCAGCGTGGAGCGGGAAAATGAGCAGGATACACGAGTCCTTGGAAATCCCTTATATGGACAACGGGAGACATGCTTAGTCGTCTTTGATCATGTCTTCGTCCCCTGGGAGCGGGTCTTCATGTGCGGCGAGGTAGAATACACCCAGAAGTTCATCACCCGGTTTGCCAAGACCCATAGAATGAACTGCGGCGGCGCCTGCAAGGTCGGTTTCATGGACCTCATTATCGGAGCAACGGAACTCATGGCCGAGTACAACGGCCTGTCGGACGCCTCTCACATCGCCCAAAAAATCACCCGCATGTTACAATTGAACGACACGTCCCTGGCCTGCGCCACCGCAGCGGCCTACTTCGGCAAAGAAGAGCCCGAGGGTTCCGGTGTATTCATGCCGGACGAAACCATGGGCAACATCGCCAAGCTGAACACCAATGACGGATTCTGGGAAGTCATGGCCCTGGCGGGGGACATCGCAGGAGGCATTCCCGCTACCATGCCCAGTGAAAAGGAGCTGGACAACCCTGAAATCAAGGAATATGTGGCCAAATATCTCAAAGCCGCGGCACCGGCGGATCAGAGAATGCGCATCGCCCGATTCCTCCAGAACTGGGTCGCCGGACTTCACGGGGTGGGGACCCACCAGGGGTCGGGTCCGAGCCAGAGTCAGTATGTGTCCATTTACCGGATCGCGGACCTGGAATCCAAAAAGAAAATGGCCCTGGATCTGGCAAGCGCTGTAGGGTAAGGCCGGAAAAAAAGGGGACATCGAGGTGAAAGGCACATCTTCCCTCGCTAAGGGTTTAAGCCGGCTTTCTGGGTATTCTGTTTCATGCAATATTAAAATTGATTGTCGATTCTTGTTTTCCGGGATGAATGGATTTTTAATCAAGCTTTCAGGGATCCAGGTGATAATGCATGCCACACCCAGTCATGGCCTGAGGAAAGGCCATGATGCATAACGGAGGGAAACACCATGAATCGATTCTCGATACACTGGCCTTCCCTGCTCCTGGCCGTACCTTTGTTCCTTCTTGTCGGGATGCGGGGGGATGTCATCGGAAAACAGCAGGCAGGCGATGAAATAGTCTTCCGCTGGGCATTCGGCGCGATGGTGGGACCGGCGAATGACCGCAGGCTCGTCGCCATCACAAGGGATACCGTCCTGAAAACCGGAGATCGTCTAAAGATGCTTCTCCAGCTCAAGAGTCAATGCTTCGTGTACCTTTTTTACAGGACAGCGGAAGATGAAATACATCTCCTTTTCCCGTACAGCCTGGATCTGTTTGAATCGGATTATCAGACAGATGTGAAGTATTACATCCCCAGGGGAGAGGCTTGGTTTGAGTTGGACGATAATATCGGCCCGGAGACCTTCTATCTTCTTGCATCCGCCGGTAGACTTCGGCGGTTGGAAGAACTGTATCGGATGTACCATTCCGGAACCGAAGAAGAAAGAAAGGAAATCGCCGAAAAATTCTTCGCAGAGATCCGCAGCCTGAAAAACAGGCATCGAATTCTGGCAAGTCCCGCAGAGCGTCCCATCCATATCGGGGGCACCTTGAGGGGCGGGATCGAGGGAAGACACACATCGTTTCCCGATATCGATCCGATTGCATCAGAGGTCTCTTCATCGGGCTTTTACAGCAAGACATTCACCATTGAACATCCATAAGAAACAAAATGTCGGGATAACGGTCTGTTTGATCGTCGTCTCCTTTGCCGTCGCCCATTTCTGTTTCCGGGCAATGCCTGATCTGTTTCAACCGTGGAATGCCAAGGCCGTAGACCGGCTGTTTATGTTCCGAGCATCCTCTCAACATTTCCAACCCAGTTATGACGAAACCATCGCCCACGTCGACATCACCGATAGCAGCCTTAAGCGGCTGAAAACCTACTACCTGAATCGTTCTCATTACGCCCGCGTGATTGAAAACCTGAACGCCATGAACGCCTCTGCACAATTGTTCGATTTCATATTCATCGCAAGGTCCTCTGATTCAGAGGACGAGGCTCTCATTGATGCGGTCGAAAGGGCCGGAAACATATACATGGGGCTCGCATTTGAATTGTCGGCCGGGCCGGACTGGAAACCCTGCCTGCCTGGGGATGACGGGAATATTCCCTATGTCGACCGAACCAAATGGGATGTGGTCGTTGAAGGCGATCCCAAAGATCTCTACACAGGAACAGCACCCATCACGACCTTCCCCGAACTGGCGTCGGCGTCACGGGGCTTGGGCTTTCTGAACCTCACACCCGACCGCGATGGCATCAACCGCCGCATACCCCTTCTGGTGCGGTACGATGAGGCTTTTTATCCGAGCCTATCCTTTCGGAGTATCTGTGATTATCTCGACGTTACTCCTGAAAGAATCGTCTTGAGACCGGGAAGATCCATAAAACTCCAGGATGCCAGACGACCCGGGGAAGCCCGGGGACGTGATATTGTGATCCCCGTTGACCGGCGCGGAAACATGCTGATCGACTTTATCGGACCTTGGGAACGTATGAAACACTATAATTTCGCCGATGTCTACTATGCCTCGGATGATCGGGAGGAAATGGAGAGATGGAGGCATGAACTGTCCGGGAAAATCCTGCTGGTCTCGGAAGTGACGACCGGGATCGCACATTTGGGTCCTGTTCCCACTGATGTACGTTTTCCCTCAGGCGGGATCCATACAAGCACATTTCATACGATCCTGAGGGGCTCGTTTCTCAAAGAACTTTCGTTTCACGAAATGCTCGTGATTGAGATTGCTATCGCGATAGTGATCCTTTTGTTCTCCATGCGTTTTTCTCCACTCTATTTTTCCCTGGGGAGTATGGCCCTCGCCGTATCTTACGTGGCCATTGCGGGAGCAGGTTTTCTATATGGAAACCTCGTTTTTCACATCACACGCCCTGTTTTCATAGCGGTCTTTGCTATGGTTTCCATTGTAGTCCACCGTTATATAAGGGAGGAAAAAGCCCGGCTGTTTATTCGCAGCACCTTCGGCCGGTTTTTGAGCAACGAGATAGTGGAGGAATTGCTTGGATCACCCGACGGCCTGAAGATGAGCGGGGAGATTCGGGAGGTCACATTTCTCGTTTCGGATCTGCGGGGCTTCACTTCACTTGCAGCCCGGCTCTCTCCCGTAGATGTCGTTCAAGTCCTGAATAATTACTTTGAACGTATGGTGGCTGTTATCATGAAGCATCGGGGGACCGTGGACGAACTCCAGGGGGACGGCATGCTGGTATTCTTTGGAGCGCCTATCCGAGCAGGCGATGACGCCCAACGCGCGGTTGCCTGTGCCATTGAAATGCAGCGCATCATGCCTGAAATCAATGAGCTGAACCTAACAAAAGGGCTCCCCTGCCTTTCCATGGGAATAGGCATTGCCACCGGAGAGGTGGTGGTCGGCAATATAGGCTCAGAAAAGAGAACCAAATACGGCGCCGTCGGCAGTTCAATAAATACCGCCTATCGCATCGAGTCGTATACCGTGGCGGGTCAGGTCCTCATCGATACGCCCACCTATGAGAAAGTACAATCGTTCGTGCACGTGCGCGACACGATCCATGCCAGTTTTAAGGGAAATCAATGCCCCACCACCCTGTACGATGTGGCCGCGATCGGGGGAAACTACAACTTGTACCTGGTTCAAGAAAGTTCAGAGCCGCTGGTGGAGATATCCCCTCCCCTGTCGGTGACCTGCCGGTTGATCGAGGGAAAGGCTGTATCCGGCCCAGCCCTTGCGGCGGAAATTATGGGGCTGTCGGAGACCCGGGCGGAACTCGTTTGCCGGGAAAGGCTGCATGCCTATTCCAATGTATTGTTGCGTTTTCACTCGAAAGAAGGGCATCTGGCCGAAGCCTATGCCAAAGTGCTTCCCTGGGAAAGCGGGGAATCTGATGACCGAGGAATCCGAGTTCGGATCGAGTTTACTTCGGTCACCGAAGAGGCCCGAAGCTATTTGCTGGAGCAGTTGAACACATGACAGGAGTCTTGTTTACAAAAAAGGGGTTACGCATTTTTGCGTAACCCCTTGATTTTACTGGCGGGGACGACGAGACTCGAACTCGCGACCTCCGGCGTGACAGGCCGGCGTT
>CAYVDE010000176.1:0-4779 GCA_964450535.1 uncultured Desulfobacterales bacterium | reverse complement strand
TCAACGGTTTTCAAGACCGCCGCCTTCGACCACTCGGCCATCCCTCCGGCAATCGAATATTTAAATATAGCACCGGCCTCAGGGTTCGTCAAAACGTTTTCAAAAATTCATTGTTGTTTATGATCAGTCCTATTTTCTGCCCGAGTTTCGAAGCGCCTCCCGCATCCGCCCGATGGTCTTTCCGTAGTCCTCGCTCATGAAAATTGCGGAACCGGCTACGAATACGTCGGCACCGGCGGCATGGATCTTTCCTATGTTGTCCGGTCCGACCCCTCCGTCCACTTCGATCTCCACGTCCAGGCCTCGATCGTCGATCATGCGCCTCAAGCGCTCAATCTTGGTCAGTGCCGACGGAATAAACGCCTGGCCTCCGAAACCTGGGTTGACGCTCATCAGCAGGACCATGTCCACGTCATCCAGTATGTACTCGAGCATTTCAAGGGGCGTTGCCGGGTTGAGGGATACGGCCGCCCTGGCACCTGCCAGGCGGACGCGCTGAATGGACCTGTGCACGTGAGCGACCGCCTCACAATGGACCGTTATGCTGTCGGCGCCGGCCTTTGCGAATTCGTCGACATAGTTATCCGGATCCGTGATCATGAGATGGACGTCCAGAGGAAGATCGGTCGCTCTCTTTGCCGCCTCCACAATCAGCGGGCCGATGGTGATGTTGGGTACGAAATGGCCGTCCATAACGTCTACGTGAATGAGGTCCGCTCCGGCTTCCTGAACGAGGCGGATCTCCTCTCCCAGCCGGGTAAAGTCGGCCGAAAGGATCGAGGGAGCTATCTTAGCCATAGGGTTTCTCCTGTAAAGGTTCTTCGACTCCCCGCTCCCCCGGTCGGGCTGCAGGGCGGTAATGCGACATATCAGCGCCTCTCGAAAAGCGCCCCGAAGAATCCGTCCATGTGATGGATATGCGGGAGGGTCCTGAAAAACCCTTTCTTGTCGATGAAAACCTTCGCCCACTCAGGCGCGCGGCCTCTCAGATCGACAAGTGACATGTCGCCGTGTTCCTCGAGAAAGGCCTCGACCACTTCCTCGTTCTCCTCTCGCGTGATGGTACATGTAACGAAAAGCATTCGACCACCGGGGCGAAGAACGGCCGCGGCCCCTGAAAGGAGTGCCTCCTGAAGAGAAGCCAGTCTCAATGGATCTGATTGCGAACGGCTCCATTTCCCGTCCGGATGCCTGCTGAGGACACCGAGTCCCGAACAGGGGGCATCGAGGAGTATTGCGTCGAACCGGCATTTAAACAGCCGGTCCAGACCTCCAGTGCCGTCCGCAGCCACTGGATCGATGCACCGAATGCCGAGGCGGTTCATGGTCCGGCGAAGGTTTACCAGCCGGCCCGTGTGTATGTCAAGGGCCGTCACCCTGGCCCGGTCCCCGGTGAGGTCGGCCAGGTGCGCGGACTTTCCTCCGAGCCCCGAGCAGAGGTCCAGTATCATTTCACCGGGGCTGGGGTCCAGAAGATGAGCGGCCACCTGAGCCGCGCGGTCCTGTACAAGGAATCGGCCGGCCGTGAAGGATGCCAGTTGGTCCACACGCCCCCGGAACCCGTCAATGCATAGGCCGTCCGGCACTTTTTCGAGAGGCAAAGCCGTAATACCCTCGGCCTGGAGTTCCTCCTGCAGTTCCGCCGCCGTCGTTTTGAGCCGGTTCACGCGGACATCCAGCCTGGGGATCCGGTTCTGTGCCTGAAGAAGGGCCTCGGCTTCTTTGATGCCGAACTCATCGACCCACCGGGCCACCAGCCACTCGGGATAGGAATGGGTTGCTGCGAGGTAAAGGACCGAGTCATCGTCGGGATCGGGAAACGGGATTTCGCGGTGACGCCGGCAGAGGTTTCTCAGGAGGCCGTTAACGAACGGGGCCGCATGCCCCAGACCCCGGGCCTTTGCCTGCTTGACGGCCTCGTTGACCGCGGCGGATTCGGGAACCCGGTCCAGGTACAAGACCTGGTAAAGGGCGATGCGCAGGATATCCAGGACCACAGGAGAAATGGAATCGAGCGGCCGGCTGGACGCCCGGCCGATCATCCAGTCCAGGCGACCGCGCCAGCGCCACACGCCGTTAACCAGGTGGCTCACGAACGCTCGGTCCCTGCGGCTGAGATGAGGGTTTCGGAGAAAGGCACCATCCAGGGGATCACCCCAGGGCCCGCTCCCTGTCGCCTCCCGGCCCAGTATCGACAAGGCCAGGTCTCTCGGGCTGCGCTTTTTCATGCTTGATAAAACAGCGAATTCCTTCCTCCACCCGGTCCAGTTCCACATCCGTGTCAAAGCACGGGCCGTTGGGCCGTAGGTTCAGAATTCCATATACTGGAATTGGATAGGTGTCTTGAATGCCGCTGGTCAGGTCCCGTTCACAGGCCACACCTATTATCAGGTCGGGTCGTTTTTCCACCACGATCTTTCTTGCCAGGGTGCCTCCCGTGGCTACGGCCATGGAAACGCCGTAGGCCTTTCCCAGGGCCACCAGGTCCCTGATCTTGCATCGGCCGCAGCCCTTGCAATTTTCCACATCCCCCGTGATCCGCACCGTGCACTCGTGGTACTGAAGGCAGTGCGGCAGCAGAATCAGCAGCTTTCTTGGAGGAACCTTACGGGCCTCTGCCAGGACCAGCTGGTTGTTGATAGCCACGAAGCTTCGCCTCACCTGGTCCTTCCTGATTCCCACAATTCTGCCCACGGCCACGAGTATGGGGAACAGGAAGCGGATTACAACGCCTCGAATACGTCGGTTGAAAAAGAGGTTCCTGCCGTAAAGGATTGTGAACACAAGGGTCAGGGCCCCTCCCAGCAGAAAGAGCACTGCGCCCGCCAACACGGCCGCCATGATAAAAGGAAGGCTCGGATGGATGTTGGCGAAGCCGACGTAGGGCACCCACCAGAGGGTCACCGCCAGCCCTACCAGGACGATGCATGTGAGCAGTAGAAGGAGGATGAATCTCCTCTTTTCCGGTGCGGTGCTACTCTTCAAGGCAAATCCTTTCAGTGCAGAGTCGCCAATCGCTCCAGCCAAACCGGCTTTCGCCGGCTAGGGCCTGAATTCGCCGCCCGGTCAGGTCCCGAGAAAACTTCCGGAAGGCAGATCAAAGCCTCTGAGGAACTCGGAAGACGCGATGCGGCGCCGCCCGGCCGCCTGTATCTCTCCCACTGCCACCAGCCCTTCGCCTGTTTCCACGATGAGCCGGCCCTTCTGTTGAATAACCCGGCCGGGCAAGGGTTTTCCGCCGGGGTTTCCGGCTTGTGAAGCGCTGAAGAGCTTGAGCGGTTCTCCCTGGAAAGTGGTCCTGGCGCCGGGCACAGGGTCCAGCGCCCGGATTTGCCCGCAGATCCTTCGAGCGGGCTTTTCCCAATCGACTATGGTCATCTCGCGAGTAAGCTTGGGGGCGTAGGTGGCTCCTGCCTCGTCCTGAGGCATTTCCTCCGCCCCCTCGCAAAGTGCCTCCAGAGAGCGGACAAGAAAGCCGCCCGCCGTTGCCGACATCCTGTCATGAAGAGAACCCGCCGTCTCTCCGGGCAGGATTTCCATTTCCTGCTGGAACAGGATGGGGCCTGTGTCCAGGCCCTGGTCCATGCGCATCAGGGTCAGCCCGGTCCTTTTATCATCGTTTAGAATCGCCCACTGGATGGGAGCGGGACCGCGATATAGAGGAAGCAGGGAGGCGTGAATATTAACCACGCCCCACCGGGCGACAGACAGGACCGGGCCTTTCAGGATCTGGCCGAACGCCACCACAATGATAATGTCGGGATTTCGCTCTTCCAGGATGTCACAAAATCCCGGCAGGTTCACGGACTCCGGCTGGAGAACTTCGAGGCCGCGCTCCCCGGCCGCTGCTTTCACAGGCGACGGAACCGGCTTTCGCCCCCTCCCTTTGGGCCGGTCGGGGCGGGTCACGACGCCGGTCACATCATATCCTGCTTCCACCAGTGACACGAGCGGAGAAACAGCGAAATCCGGGGTCCCCATATATATGATGCGAGGGTGGACCGGAATTGTATCCAGGGAGCGTTTCTCCATGTTCACCGGGAGGAGTCGTCTTTTTTCATGAGTTTCTTTAGTTTCTTTTTGTAAAGGGCCCGTTTCAGGCTGCTTATGTGATCGATATAGAGGATGCCGTTGAGGTGGTCGATCTCGTGCTGCAGGCATATGGCCAGCAGACCCTCGGCCTCCACATCCACCGGATTACCGTCCCGGTCAACCCCCCGGACCTTCACGTTGGCGCTCCTGTCGACCTCCGCAGCGTAGTCGATTACGCTCAGGCAGGACTCCTCATAGGAGGTCTCCCCCTCGGCCGATACGATTTCAGGATTAATGAGCACCTTGAGGTCCCGGCCGTGTTCGCGAGTACTCAGATCGTAGACCACTACTCGCTTCAACACCCCGACCTGATTGGCCGCGAGCCCGATGCCGGGTGCGGCATACATGGTATCAGCCATTCTGTTGATCAGTTCCAGAGTCTCTTCATCTATATCGCTCACGGGCTCGGCTATCCGCCGGAGGACCGGGGCAGGGTAAGTGAATATTTTTTTCGGTACGGGTTCGCTCATGGCATGCTCCTGGAAACAGCATTTCCCGTGAAGACCGTCCGAAAGGCCGGCAGGATCCCGCGTGCAAGGGAGATCCACTCCCTTGGCGCTTCTTACGGGGCACGGGTTGAATACAATTTGAATATAGTAATGATCATAGGCAAATAAATCAAGCCGTGAGTAAAATGACCTCCTTCGTGCTCTTCGTGTCCTTCGTGGTTAAGCTTCAAGCTTTTCT
>CAYVDE010000175.1:0-4796 GCA_964450535.1 uncultured Desulfobacterales bacterium | reverse complement strand
ACGCCAGAGGGACTTTTTACGAGGCCATCATATTCAGTTTCGTTTTCCGTATAAAAATAACCACCGGGGTTTCGGTGTCAAGAGGGGCGACTCGACAGGACCCTCTTTATTGCCATACCCAGTATCTCCAACGTGTAGGGTTTTTTGATGTATCTTTCTGCTCCCAGTTTCCGGGCTTCCCTTACCCTTTCATTCTCCGCGAATCCGCTCGCGATTACCGCCTTCTGCCCGGGATGAAGTTTGCGAATCTCTCGAAAGGTCTCGAGGCCGTCCATTCCCGGATCCATGATCATGTCCAGGACAAGGATATCAGCGGGCCGCTCCTTTAAAAAGGCCACCGCATCCTCCCCGCTGGAAACTGAATGTACTTCATAATTGAGCTTTTCCAGCATGCTGGACGCTATTTCCCTTTGTTCCCTGACATCATCAATAATTAGTATTCTCTCTTTGTCCCCCATATACGATTCAATCGGAGGGGGCTCGCTGCGTTGGATCACCGTCTCTCTGGTGATCGGGAAGTAGAGCACGAAGGTGGTGCCGCATTCCCCCCCGACCCTGATATCTATGTATCCGTGGTGGTCCTGAACAGTCCCCCAGACAACGGCCATACCCAGGCCGGTCCCGCTTCGACCCATGACCTTTTTTGTATAAAACGGCTCAAAGATACGTGTGAGGTCATTGTCGGCGATTCCCGGCCCTTCATCAATGACCTCCAGCACAACGTACTCTCCCTCGCTGACATTGTCGTAACCCTTTATCGGGCGATCGACATACCGGTTTGAGGTGTGGACGACGACCCTTCCTCCATGGGGTTGTGACTCAACAGCATTGGAGACGAGGTTCATCAGTGTTTTCCGAAGATGTACCGGCGAACCCTTTATGTTGAACAGGTCGGGACTCAGGTCCGCATGGATTATTACATTCGGGTGATACTGCCTGAGCTTGCGGTGCTCCGGGGAGGCCAGGTACTCTTCCACTACCTCGTTGAAGTTTAGAACTTCAGTGCTGGTGACCCCCCTTCTGGCCAGGGTCAAAAGGTCCTCCACTATGGCCGCCGCCTTATGGCCCGAGTCCTGGATCGTTAGTATGGGTTTGCGAAAAGGGCTCTCCTTGGGAAGATCCAGGAGCAGAAGATCCGGATAACTCACGATCCCTGAAAGGACGTTGTTCAGATCATGTGCCACTCCCCCCGCCAGGAGACCAAGTGCCTCCATTTTTTGAGAACGAGCCAGCTTCTCCTCCAGTGCCCGCTTTTCCTTCTCCGCCTGCCTGCGCTCGTGGATCTCCTGCCTGAGTTGCTCGTTGCTCGCTCGAAGAGCGGCGGTCCGGGCGTCCACCATTTCCTCCAGCTGCGCATTCAATGTCTCCAGATCACGATTGGACTCCTCCAGCCTGACCGCATAGGCATCTGCAGCCTCCACGGCATTTGTAAGGGCTATGTGCTGCTCTTTGAGCCGCACGGACATGCCGTTGAAGTCGGCCGCCATCTGCCCTATTTCATCGCCCGGAGGCAAGTTCACCTGCTCGCCCAAGTTCCCTTCCTGAACTCTGCGAATAGCATCCCGAAGAAGGGATGCAGGTCTGATAACCGACCTGGTAAGCAGCAGGTTAAGGAAAATGAGCATGGTGGCCAGCATGCAGAGAAACAGGGCGGCAAAGAAGCCCGCGGTCATCAAGGATCCCCTTTCCAGGGGGGCCAGGTCGTATTTAATGCTGATGTAACCGATATTCTCGCCGATCGCCTTGATAAGTGCCAAATATTCGGCATAGGAGTGTTCGCCTGTCTTAGTTTTCCTGAACACCGGGGCATGATCCATCCGAGCTCTCAGGTCAACTGAAAGGCTGTCCAGAAAAGATTCCTGCGTGGAGAGTATAGGCTCGCCTTCCATGTCGTAGGCTGTGACGATGGCAATGCCTTTTACCCGCTGCATGTCTGCGAGCGTCTCAGCCATGGCCAGATCCTGTCCGGCAAAGATCTCGTTGGCAAGGTAGTCGCGCTTCTGCTGAAAAAGCGTGTCCAGGAGGACCTGTATGTTCTCGTAGCCCGCCTCTCGCCTGTTTACCTCGAACGGGTAGATAAGACTCCCCAGGAAAACGCCGATGACGGCACAAGTGATGAGAATGGCCACGTTGATTTTTAATCGTAGACTTCTGTTAAGCATCTCTAACGATACTTCCTCTTGATGATGGTTCCCCAGCCGGAGCAATCGCGAACAGGAATCACTGCTCTGCCTCTCATTGGGTCGCGGAGTGGACAAAGACGCTTTTTTTCTCGTCGAACCTGAGTATAACCGCCTCCTTGCCCTTTGGGTCACCGTTTTGATCAAAGGTAATGGTGCCCGTGGCTCCTCGAAAGCTCTCAGTCGAAGCAAGGGCTTCCCGAACTGATTCCCTATCCAGACTCCCGGCCCTTTCAGCGGCATCCACAAAGACCATTACCGAGTCATAAGTAAGAGGGACCCTTATATCAGTGACCGTTTCCAGGCCGAACCTCCGCTTATACAGCTCTTGCAATGCCCTGCTCTCTTCAAAAGGGACGTCCGGGTGGTAATGGGTGGTGTAATACGCCCCCAGCAAAGCATTCCCTGCGTATTGCCGCATATTCTCCCCCCAACCGTCCCCCCCCAGAAACGTGGTCCTAATACCCATATTAACGGCCTGCTGCATCAAAAGGCCGCTGTCTCTTGCATATCCTGGAATGAAAAGGGCATCCGCCTGGAAATCCTTTACCCTATCGAGAACATCCTCGAAATTGATGCTCTTTCCTTTGTAGGCGCCCTGCCACAAGACCTCGCCACCGATCTCTTCGAAGGCCCCGGCGAAAACATCGGCCAATGTAACTGAATATTCCTCGTTAATGTTTTTTAGAACTACGGCAGTTCTTGCGCCAAGCTTCTCGTAGGCAAAACGGGCCATCACAAGACCCTGAAAATCATCTCTCATACAGACACGAAAGATGCAGTCTCCCGCGTGGGTGATTTCCGGCTTGGTTGCGGTGGGGGTTATCATGGGAATGCGGGATTCTTGCAGAACCGCGGCCGCAGGCATGGCGTGAGAACTCCAAAGCGGGCCGATGACCCCCAGGACACCGGACTCGGCCGCCAGTTGCGCCGCGTGTTTGGATCCGATGGGCGTGCTCAGGTTGTCAAAAAACTCGAGTTCCACCGGGCGGCCGAGAATTCCCCCTGCGAGATTTGCCTCTTCCACCGCCAACCTGGCCGCCTGAACAGCCGGGAAATTGTCCTCCTCTGCAATGCCGGTCAGGGCCAGGACAACAGCGATCCGGACAGGCTCACGCTGCTGTGCCTGGGCGGGCCTCCATTTCATAATCGAGGTACAAAAAACAACCCCCAAAAGTACCAAAACCCCTGCCCATACAATCTTTTTGTTCATCCTAAACATGTCCTTTTTATGTTTTTATCTATTCACTTAAACTTTTTTTAAAGCTGATAATCTTTAGTCGGGCAAAGCATGTCTAGCAAATTTAGATATTTTTTAGTCTCTTGGCGAAATCCTTTATTGATCATTGGGTGACACTTTCTTGAAGTATCGCCTGGACCCGCCGGAAACCTCCATTATGACCGCATCCTTTAAGGGATCGCCGTGTTCATCAAAGCTGATGGAACCGGTCACGCCCTGGAACTCCCTGGTCTCGGCCAGGGCCTTTCTCAGGCTCGCCCTGTCCGTGGAACCGGCACGCTCCAGGGCGTCGGCAACCAGCATGACGGCATCGAAGGCAAGGGGCGTGGAAGAGACGAGAGCTCCCGGTGCCACCCCCATGAACTCACGCGCCAGTTCCACAAACCTGAGGGAATGCTCTGTATCCACCTCCTCGCTCCAATGATTGCAGTAATATCCTCTTTCAAGGAGGTGTCCTCCCCGCTCGAAAAAGCCGTCCGGCCCCCATCCGTCCCCTCCGATAAAGATCCCGTTGAGACCTGCATCGAGGGCCTCCTTTATAATTTCTCCGCTCTCATCGTAACCTGAAACAAAGACGACATCGGGACGGAACTCAAGGGAAAGGCCCACCGTATCCCTGAAGCCGCTCTGGGTGTGCTTGTAGTTTATCTCCTTGAGGACCTCGCCACCAAAGGCCTCAAAATTCTCCCTGAACTCGCGGGCCAGTCCGATGCTGTAATCGCTGATCAAATCCCTGAATACCACGGCCGTCCGCCCTCCCAAATCCTCCACTGCGAAGCGGGCCATGACCCGGCCTTGAAAGTCGTCCGTAAAGCAGGCCCTGAAAACATAATCCCGTGACCTGGTAACATCAGGATGTGTGGACATGTTTGTTATCATGGGGATGCCGTGTTTCTGGGCTACCTGGGCCACGGCCATGGAGTGAGAACTCCACACGGACCCGACAATCGCCGTCACTCCCAAGAGCGCCGCCTTATCAGCGGCCACTTTAGATCCGATGGGAGTGCTCCGGTTGTCGATCTCCACCATCTTGAGCTGTCTCCCCAGGACCCCGCCCCTCCGATTCAGTTCCTGAACCGCCAGGCGCGCCCCCGCCAGGGAATGCGCGTTGGCCTTTGCCGCGGGCCCGGTCATGGCATAAATTGCAGCTATCCTGATGTCCTCTTCGGCCGGGGAGCCGGACGTGAACAGCACTCCGGCTGCAAATACTGTTGCAAAGCATGCCATCCTCTTTATTGTCATGGCTCTTCCGCCTCCCTGACATCGGGCATGAAATATACCGCACGGGCCTGATACCTGTTGAGAATCGTTTGTTATCGGAACACAGGGAATAGTACACAGTGATAGCAATATTGATGCCAAACGAACATGACTTG
>CAYVDE010000174.1:0-4923 GCA_964450535.1 uncultured Desulfobacterales bacterium | reverse complement strand
TGGAGCGGGAAACGGGACTCGAACCCGCGACCCTCAGCTTGGAAGGCTGACGCTCTAGCCAACTGAGCTATTCCCGCCGAAAGCCTGCAAGTCACTTCAAGACCGGGAATTCATTCACCGGCACAACACCTGGCACTTCGGCGAATCATGGTGGAGAGGGGAGGATTCGAACCTCCGAAGGCTGAGCCGGCAGATTTACAGTCTGCTCCCTTTGACCGCTCGGGAACCTCTCCACAGTGTTCTCGCTGGAGCCAGCGAAGGGAATCGAACCCCCGACCCACTGATTACAAATCAGTTGCTCTACCATCTGAGCTACGCTGGCCTCCCCTTGAGAAAAGCAAATATTGAGAATAACCCCGCAAGAAACACTTTTCAATACCAAAATCGATTTTTACAAGGTTTTTTTGACGGGGAAGCCATGCGATTGATACCCGTATTTTTCGTAAGCTGGAAAATATCACATATGCGAATCATAAATGCAAGATAATTTTTTCCAAAACCGTATCGGGACGGTCAGGCCGACAAAGCCCCCGGCAACACCTCCCGGCGATTTTGATTTGACTTCTTCCTGAGAATCCTGTAGCGTTTTTTCTGATGCTTTCCAGGATAGAAGGCTGAAACATATCTCGGCATACGCTTGAACCCATCTGTTGACAATAACAGAAATGAAGGAGGCTTGACATGACGGCATTGGTTGGCGGATTAGCCGCCTTGGTACTCGGAATCATCGGGCTTGTCATCTGGTTCCCCCTTTTCCTGAAGGCCTTGATGGCCGGGGTCCCGATTATGCTGATTCTGGGCGGTGCGTTGGCAACCTACCTGGGCATCGAAGAAATCAAGGACAAGAAGGCGTCCGAAAATTTTGAGAGCAACCGGGAAGAGGAGTTGAAGCGTGAGGTGGAAAGCCTGAAGGAAGAGGTCCAAAGCCTCAAGAAAGACACCGGGGAAACGGAATCGGAAGAGGAAAAACCGGCCTCCTGAGTTTGGAAACGAGAATTACTTCGGGCTTACTCTCGTGCAGTTGTGACTGAGCATGCATGCCGGGTCCGCAACCTTGATCAAAGGGGCGGACACGGCATGCCTTCTTTTGTTTCCACTCAATACTATCCCATCACAAAACGCCTATGGCCGATGATGCATAGGCCACCCCCGTGGATGAGGATACTATTGTCTTCAGCTCAATTATCCCACAATCTCGAGCTCACCGAAGAAGTAGCCGATCTCGAAACGTGCCGTATCCGGTGCATCGGAGCCATGAACAATATTTTTCTCAATGTCCGTGGCAAAAGCATGTCTGATCGTACCTTCTTCAGCCTCTTTATAGTTAGTTGCTCCCATAAGATTACGGTATCGCTTTATCGCATCTTCACCCTTGAGCACCATTACGATGCAAGGCCCGGAAGACATAAAATCCGTAACGCTGTCGTAAAAAGGTTTTTTTTCATGAACCTTATAAAACCCTTTGGCTTGTTCTTTGCTCATTAGAATCATTTTCATGGCGGCTATATTAAGACCGGCCTCTTCGATTCTTCGAATTACCTCGCCGGCCAGCCCCCTGGACACGCCGTCCGGTTTTATTATCGCCAGTGTCCTCTCATCCATTTCCATTCAGCCTCCTAGGTTGACGGCATCGCAAAAAACCCGAAAACGGGCTGCTTCGTCACCCCGTTCTAAAACGGGGTCCAGTTAAATCAGCAACTTCTGGATTCCGGCCTTCGCCGGAATGACGCCCGAGGGACTTTTTACGAGGCCATCAGAGTTGAAATGATTGACCATAATATACACGTGCTGTTATAGACCCCTAATAAAGACAGGATCGCCGCTCGTCAAGGAAATTGCGAACAAGCGGTGTATGAACCCCTGATAGATCCCCATGAAAGGAAACACTACCATGGACGAGAAAGCCCGCAAGGCCCTTCATAATGAAAAGCGCAAGATGGATGCGGAACAGATTTTCAGGTTTCGCTGCGGACCCGGAGTTCCCTGCTACACCCAGTGCTGCCGGGATGTCACCATCACCCTGACTCCCTATGACGTGCTCCGCTTGAAGACCGCCCTCGGCATGTCCTCCCAGGACTTTCTGGACGAACACACCCTTATCCTCGGCAGGGACAACCAGTTGATCCCGCTCGTACTGTTAAAGATGAATGAGGAGGACAAACGGTGCCCGTTCGTATCCGATGACGGATGCCGTGTTTACGAAGACCGGCCGTGGCCCTGTCGAATGTTTCCTCTGGATATGGACGCGGAAGGCATGTTTCAACTGATCGCGGACCCGTCAAAGTGCAAGGGACTCGAAGAGAATGAGTCCATAAGGATTTCTGACTGGCTCGTAAGCCAGGGCATCGTGCCATATGATAGAATGAACACCCACTTCTCCCAGGTGACGAACCCGCTGAGGGCCGTTCAATCGGACATCGAAAACCCCGATGTCGGAAAGATGGTCTTCATGGCCCTTTACAACCTGGACCGGTTCAGGGCCTTTGTGTTTGAAAGTTCATTTCTCAAACGCTTTGAGGTGAATGAAGTCACGGTGGAAAAAATCAAGCGCAACGACGAAGAGTTGCTGAAATTCGGCTTCGACTGGATCAAATTCGGCGTGTTCGGTCAGATCCTTTTCCGTGTTCGCCCGGACGCCCCGGACGCCCCCAAAGAGTAAACCCTGAAAGGATGGCACCGGATGAGTGACACAAGCACTGAGACGACTTTTTCCCCACTCGAGAAGGGGAGCACTTTCCGTTTTGCCTGCCACAAGGGGGTGCCGTGCTTTACCGAGTGCTGTGCAAAGCTGAGTCTTATTCTCACCCCCTATGACGTCGTCCGGTTGAAAAACAGACTGGGGATCTCCTCTGGTGAATTCATCGATGAATACACCGAGCCCAAGCTGGATGAGGCCTATCGCTTCCCCGTCATTCGCCTGTTGATGAATGAAGACGACCGCCGGAGCTGTCCATTTGTGACGCCCGACGGATGCACGGTCTATGAGGACCGACCTGCCGCATGCCGTATCTATCCCCTGGGCCGGGCCTCCATGAGCCTCGATGGTCCTACCCGGGCGGCCCGTGAAAAATTCTTTCTGGTCAGGGAGTCACACTGCCGGGGTTTCGAAGAAGACCGAGAATGGACTGCGCAGGAGTGGATGTCGAGCGAGGGGCTGGACGAATACAACGCCATGAACGATAGTTGGCTCAGCATACTCACCAGCCGTAAAAGCCTTGGTTCGACCGAGGACGCAAGGCGAAAGCTGGCCATGTTCAACATGGCCTCATACAATCTGGATCGATTCAGGGACTTCGTGCTGAACGGTTCGTTCCTAACACGGTTCGAGGTGGATGCAGCCAGGCAGGAGCGCATATCTTCCGACGATAAAGAGCTGATGCTTTTTGCCTTTGACTGGCTTAGGTTCGCCCTCTTCGGTGAAAGCACCATGAAAGTAAAGCAATGAGGCATCCAGGAGCTGCCACTAATTGGATGACTCCTCTTGGCGCGAACCGATATAACCCGGCAGGTCTCTGATCAAGGCGTCCAGCTCCTTCTGATGCTCAAACAGGAACGCCAGGATCCTGTTTGACCGCGCACGTATGGATTGCCCATCCTTATTTTTTATCAGTTCACCCTCGATGAGGCGCCCGTTTTCGTAAAGAAAGTCGATTATTGCATCATCGGCGTCAAGCTGTACATCGAACCGCCCCTGCAAATGGCGAAGCCAGCGCCCGAACTCCTCCGGATGCTCCAAGTGCTCGACGGGAACGTCAAACTCGTGGCTCAGCGGGTTCTGCCGCCCGGGCATCAGCCGTGATCCCCCCAGGTAGTCCAGGACGTGGGCCAACTGGTGCACCAGGCTCGAATCGTCGATGTCCCTTGACACGGCCAGATACAAATTATCGGGATCGGTCATCCGCGTCTTTTCCACATTGATGAAGATGCTTCCGCCTTTTTCTTCGGAGGCCCCGCCGGCTCCTGACCCGTAGAAGCCCAGTCCCCGGTAGGTTCGAAGATCCACGAACCGGACGCCCACCGACTCTCCTGTCAGTTCCGGTATATCGAGGGAATCCGCCATCTCCCGGCAGCGCCCGTAACTCACCTCTGGAAGGGAGGTGATCATCCGGCTCATCTCCTCGGTAAAACCGCTCATTCCATCGAAGGAAAGCTCTTCCTCCCGTCCAAGGTGGCACTTCTTGAATTTCTTGCCGCTGCCGCAGGGGCAGGGATCGTTTCGTCCGACATTCCTTATCATAAATAAAGGCCTCTCCCTCAGGCGGGCTATTCGTCCTTGATGATGCTACTCTTATGTGCTTCGTAGGACCACGTGGGAAGGGGCCCCGTCTTTCCGCTCTTCGGATCCATGCAGTGGCGGTAGGAGGCCTTGACGTTTTGACTCTCCATCATCCATTCCCACCCACGCACAAAATAGGGACACTCGTCGTTGAAACAGACCCACTGATATTCGCTAGCCCAAGTCGACATGGGCGGGGTCTTCCACTTTTTGAGTTCCGCGCCGCAATGCGGGCACGCGGGCCGTTCATTCTCGGGCATAATCACTTCCTCCAGAATTACCGACCTGAATCTCAATCGCCTGAAACTGCGACGGCCCCTCTTTTTTTTACTCCGGCGGACTCGACGAATGCCTTGCTTGATTCAGGTCATATTGTCTGTCAGCCGCCTCCCCCGGAAGAAACGCTCGTCGCTGATGAGGTAAAAGCTAAGTCTTTTAAGCAGGAATGCAAAGGACAAAATGCAATTTCCGCGTGTCAACCCGTTCAATCCAAAAAAAAGAACCAGACCCCGGGTCTCTTTTCGGCGTGACCCGGGGTCTGGTTCGATCTTGTCGCGGGGATCAGTTTCCCCTGTCACCCTTTATGAACCGCCGGCCTTCTGCTCCTCTGCGTAGGCCTCCTTGACCTTGGTCAGGAAAATCACAAC
>CAYVDE010000173.1:0-4932 GCA_964450535.1 uncultured Desulfobacterales bacterium | reverse complement strand
AAGGAGAGTGTTAGAATTTCAAGAAAAATAGTCAATGTTTGCCATTACTTACCTACAGGCCGCCTCTGAAACCCGCCTCTCCTCAATATCGGGGCTCATCGAATCCATACAGAAATCTAATCTGAGGGAAACAAAAGTGCTTTACGCTTTCCTGCAATAACTTAGGGGCAAAGCGTCCGACTGAAACCTGGGGAGGTTAACATGGATGACAAGATCAAGGTGCTGTTCATCTGCCAGCACAACAGCGGCCGGAGCCAGATGGCTGAAGCATTTCTGAAAAAGTACGCCGGCGAGCATTTCGATGTGGAAAGCGCCGGCATGGAACCGGCGGAAAAGGTTAACCCGTTGGTGGTCGAAGCAATGAGGGAAGAGGGCATTGATTTGTCTGACAAGAAGCCCCAGAGCGTGTTTGAATTGTACAAAGCGGGAAGGCAATATTCACTTGTGGTCACAGTGTGCGATGCCGAGGAATCCAGGTGCCCTATTTTCCCTGGTATCGTCAAGAGATGGAGTGTCCCCTTCAAAGACCCGTCCAAAGCCCAGGGGTCCGGAGAAGAGCAGTCGGCCTTTGTAAACCGGATCCGGGATGACATCAAGAAGTGGATCCAGGACCCGGTCAAAGGACCAATGGCACTGCTGCAGCCCCAGCCCGAGGTTCCGCTGACGCCACCCCGAACCGAGCCTTTCTGAGGTGGACGGGCATTCACTAAACAAAATCTCATGGGTTCTTAACCAGACCTCAACATTCATTCTTTACAGTTACACACTAAAATCGATTTACGGCCGCCGAATGCAGCATGGGCGTCGCTTGGCATGCACCCGCCTGATCCGCGCGTCGGCCTTTGCCGCCACCAGCGACCGTAACCAATCCCTTGATGTATAACAAAAAAGGAGGCGTCACATGAAGAAGCGTCATATCCGGTTCCCTGTCATCGCCGCATTCATTGCGGCAATAGCGCTGTGTGTGTTTTACGCTGGAGCGGTTTCAGCCGCAGACTGTACCCGAGGCACGCTGGATATCGCCTATTGCGATCGTGATGGTGATCTGGTGGCCGACCTGCCCGAAGACCCTGCAAAATGGGTGGACCCCGACACCATCATTTTTTCTTACACCCCGGTGGAAGATCCGGCGGTCTATCAGAAAGTATGGGATGGGTTTATTCGACACATGGCTGAAGTCACCGGCAAAAAGGTGGTTTTCTTTCCCGTCCAGAGCTACGCCGCCCAGTATGAAGCCATGCGTTCCGGCCGGTTGCACGTGGCAGGAGTGAACACGGGCGGCAACCCTGTGGCTGTAAATTGCGCCGGCTTTGTCCCGTTCGCCATGATGGCAGCCGAAGACGGCTCTTTTGGTTATGAGATGGAAATTATCGTGCCCGCCGACAGCCCCATCCAGACTCCAAAGGATCTGAAAGGGAAGACCATGGCTTTCACGTCACCCACTTCCAATTCGGGCTTCAAGGCGCCGTCCGCCATTCTGAAGGCTGATTTCGGACTGATCGCCGACCAGGATTTCAAGACCGCTTTTTCCGGAAAACACGACAACTCCATTCTGGGTGTCGCCAACAAGGATTACGAAGCCGCCGCCATAGCCAATTCCGTGCTCAAGCGGATGATTGACCGGGGCGTGGTGGACGAATCCAAGATTCGGTCCATCTACAAGTCTCAGACCTTTCCGACAACGGGGTACGGTCACGCCCACAACCTGCATCCACAGGTTGCGGCCCTGATACGGCAGGCCTTTTTCACCTTCCCCTGGGAGGGCTCCGATCTGCAGAAGGAGTTCAAGGCTGAAGGCAGGTTCATTTCGATCGCCTACAAATTCGACTGGGAGGTCATCAGAAAAATCGATGCCGCCAACGGTGTGACATACGATTGCAAATAGGCGATTAATGGGTATTTGAGGCCTGAGCGAATGTCCCGCCCTGCCGGGCGGCGTTCAGGTCTTTTCCTTGACAGGGGCGTTGCTGCATGCTGCGGATTCTAGGATTGACCAAACGTTATCGAACCGGCGACCTGGCTTTGCAGAATATCGAGCTGACGGTTCCCGACGGGCAGGTTATGGCGTTGATCGGACCCTCGGGAGCAGGCAAATCCACGCTCATCCGGTGCGTCAATCGGCTGGTGGAACCCACGGCGGGCAATGTTTTTCTGAACCGGACCGAGTTGACGGGTCTTTCCCGAAAAGAACTGCGGTTTGCCCGGCGCAACATCGGGATGATATTTCAGGAATACGCGTTGATCGAACGTCTTTCGGTAATGGAAAACGTTTTGTCAGGACGCCTGGGCTTTGTGGGCTTCTGGCGAAGCTGGCTGCGCAGGTTTCCTGAAACGGACATCCAGAGTGCTTTTCACCTGCTGGAAAGAGTAGGGCTGGAGCATATGGTAAACAAGCGGGCGGACGAACTATCAGGGGGCCAGCGCCAGCGGGTAGGCATCTGTCGAGCCCTCATCCAGGATCCCCTTTTGCTGCTTGTGGATGAACCCACCGCATCCCTGGACCCTAAGACCTCGCGCCAGATAATGCGACTCATCTGCGAGCTCTGCCAGGAACGCAATCTGACCGTGGTTGTCAATATCCATGATGTCCAGCTCGCGCGCATGTTCGCCGAGCGCATAGTGGGCCTTAGGCAGGGGGAAGTGGTCTACGACGGTTCCCCCGGAGGACTCACATCCGATGTTCTTACCCGAATATATGGCGCGGAGGATTGGGACAGCACCGCGGATAAAGCAATAAACGATGATGACGGAAAGCTTGTCATGAGTGTCGCCACGAAAGAGGTGGCTATTGAAGACGGACCGGCCTTGCAGGCGATAAGAAGGACCGGATCGTGAGTTCCGCGGTATCCGTTGCTGCCATTGGCCCGCCCCAAGGCGGTAAAACCTGGAAGAAGCCTCCTGCCATAGAGGATGTCCGTCTACGCTGGGCCCTGGGCATCGGCATCGCCCTTTACCTGGCGGCCTCCTTTGGTACCGTAGAGGTCAATTGGCAACGTGTCTGGGAGGGCCTGCCTCGCGGCCGGCAGTTCATCACTGCCTTTTTCCCCCCTGACATGTTCAGCCGCTGGGCCGAAATCGAGGAGGGCATCCTGGAAAGCATCTGGATGGCCATTACCTCCACCGTGGCGGGCATCGCTATTTCCATTCCGGTGGGACTTGGTGCCGCCCGTAACATCGCGCCCCTTCCGATCTACTATTTGTGTCGCGCTATCCTGTCGGTCTCCCGCAGTTTCCAGGAAGTCATCCTGGCCATCTTTTTCGTGAAGCTTTTCGGCTTCGGCCCCTTCGCCGGCTTCGTTACCCTTTCGCTGGCCACCATCGGCTTTTACGGCAAGCTGCTGGCCGAAGACATCGAGGACATGGATCCAGCCCAGGCCGAGGCCGTGCGCGCCACAGGCGCAAACTGGTTCCAGTGGATCAACTACGGCATCCAGCCGCAGGTCATGCCCCGGATGATCGGTCTTGGCCTCTATCGCCTGGACATAAATTTCCGCGAGTCGGCCGTGGTGGGCATAGTCGGCGGCGGAGGTATCGGAGCCACCTTAAACACGGCCTTCGACCGCTATGAATTCGATTCCGCTGCAGCCATTTTATTGATCATCATCGCGATCGTGCTGGCTGTGGAGTACTCTTCCGGTCTGATCAGAAAAAGGATCCAATGATAAGCGCGGCCTTCAAATTGAAAAAGAGGAGATGGCGGAGACGCCCACCGCTTTCCCAGTGCGGGGTATGGGTCGGCTGGATCGCGGCGCTTCTTGTGTTCATTCTCTGCTGGCGTCTGATTGCGGACAAAACCATCTGGCTGTTCGTGGTGGATGCCCCACGCCAGGCCATGGATCTTGCCTCCCGCATGGTTCCGCCGGACTGGGGCTATATGGCTAAACTCTGGCGGCCTCTTTGGGACACCGTCAACATCGCCACCGTGGGAACCTTGCTGGCCGTAGTGCTGGCGGTCCCAACCGCTTTTTGCGCCGCCCAGAACACCACACCCAGCTTTCTGTTCGTCCGACCATTGGCTCTCTTGATCATCGTGGCGACTCGCTCCATAAATTCACTGATTTGGGCCCTGGTGCTTGTAACCATCGTAGGCCCCGGGGTGCTGGCGGGTATTATCGCCATTGGCCTTCGCTCCATTGGTTTCTGTGCCAAGCTACTCTACGAGGCCATCGAGGAAATCGATCCCCGGCAGGTTGAGGCCGTCACCGCAACCGGGGCCGGTCGTGCTCAGGTCATCGCTTTCGGGATTGTACCGCAAATCATGCCGGCCTTTGCCGGCATCTCGGTGTTTCGCTGGGACATCAACATTCGGGAATCCACTGTTCTGGGGTTGGTGGGAGCCGGGGGCATCGGGCTTCAGCTCAATGCCTCCATTATGAATCTCGCCTGGACCCGGGTTAGCGTCATCCTGCTCATCATCATCGCCACCGTAGTTGTCAGCGAAGTCGTATCCGCCCGCATTCGTCATGCAATAATCTGACGAATGGTTCTGGAAAAAAACTCGCCGCGTCAAAGTCGGATCTGGAATAAATCGAAATCGGGAGCGGCCTTGCTGCTTCTCAAGTCGCCAGAAGCTGTGCCCTCGTTTCAAATGGCTATCCGGATGAAAATGAAAATGTTATAAAGGATATCGTCCTCCGATCAACTCACTATCCACAGCCTATTGACATCTAACCCTCTTTTCTCATCTCTGAAAGAGGGCCTCAAAGGAGGTGCATCAACGTGGAGAATTTAGCCGGCGTGGTCACAGCTCACCGCGACTTTTTCGACACCGGGAAGACTCTTGATGTGGGTTTTCGCAGGGACAGCCTCATGAAACTGAAAAGCGCCCTGCTCAGGCATGAAGACAAAATCTACAGTGCCTTCAGGGAGGATCTGCGCAAACCCCGGTTCGAGGTTTTTGGTACCGAAATCGGGATGATATTGAAGGAGATC
>CAYVDE010000172.1:0-4933 GCA_964450535.1 uncultured Desulfobacterales bacterium | reverse complement strand
TGGAAATGCGGGTTTTCGGATCAGCGTATGAGCCCAAGCAACCCGAAAACGATCAGGTAGATCGCCACGACATAGTTCAGGAGCTTGGGCATGACGAGAATGAGAATTCCAGCGATAATGGAAATCAACGGTTGAAGGTAAATCATCATCATCTCCTTTGTTTTCAGCAGGCCGTCTTTTCTGCCGTCTGACGGCTACACGGTTTAGGATTTTCCCTCCATTCCAACCACCTGACAGCGGGAATCTCTGCAAGTTGTGCTTCAGTATAGTCGAGCTGACCGTCAGGGGAATCGGGTCGATCCCGTATTTCAGCGGAGAAAGTTGCGTAGGGGGTTTTCAGGATCCCGAAAATCTTCGTCCAACCTCAGGGACTTTATGAGAGGAAACTCGATGCGTTTTTCGAGAGGGTCTACCCGGATCCGGTTCAGCGTAAGGCGATGAGGAGGCGGATTCTTGCGGACATCGCCTCTGGCGAGCCGAAGCGCATGCAATGGGAGAATGTCGAGATCACCACCCAATCCGGGGAGCAGGGCCCAAAGGCTGGGCATTCGCGCCTTTGTGATGAAGCCGGTCACTCAGCGTGAGCTGGCTGAAACGGTTCGCAGGGTGCTGGATGAGAAGAAGTAGAGGCGGCCGCTGCTTTATAGACTTGAGCTGGAATTCTTCCGATTTCGGACTTTGCCGGAATTCCGTATTTCGATAAGGATGCCTCGCACTACCATATGGGGTGTTCACCCCATTTACATGAAAAAGATGTCCGCAGTAAGCTTGATCAAGAATTATATCTGTTATTCCACTCGATGTTGAGATGGTACGAATTTGCTGATCCAAAAACATGAGTGCGGATTGAGGATTTTTTATGGAAGATCTGAATGTCATCATTGCAGGGGCAGCGGGAGAAGGGGTTCAGACTGTCGGAGAGGTTCTGGCCAAGACCCTCCTTTCCCAGGGATATGCCGTATTCACCTGGAAAGAGTATGAATCCCGCATTCGCGGCGGGCAGAACAGTTATTCCATTCGGGTGGGCGAGAAGCCGCGGAATGCGCCGCTGTTTCAGGCGGATATCCTGTTGGCGTTAAATAAAGACGCTCTCGAGAAGTACCGGGAAAGAGTCAAGGAAGACGGCGTAGTGGTTGCGCCGGCTGAAGAGCAGGCGGGCGTTCTCGCCATTCCTTTCGAAGACATTGCCAGGGAGACGGCAGGTGGAAAGATCTATGCCAATACCGTTGCTGTGGGGGCCTTGGCGGGCGTTCTCGGCATGGAGCTTCAGAGACTGAAAAAGGTGCTGGAACAGATGTTTTCAAAAAAAGGTGAAAAGGTGCTGGATGCGAACTTCAAGGCAGCCGAGGAGGGCTTTGAGCGCGCGGAACGAGATTGCCGGGACATGTGTCCATGGACATTGCCGGCCGGAGACGATACCTGGTTCCTTATCGCGGGGAACGAAGCCGTTCCAGTGGGAGCGGCCTATGCAGGATGCCGTTTTATTTCCGCATATCCGATGACCCCGTCCACTGGGATCATTACCTTCCTGGCCAAGGAAGAAGGGCTGGGCGTTTTTGCAGAACAGGCCGAAGATGAGATCGCCGCCATCAATATGGCGCTGGGGGCGAGCTATGCGGGGGTGAGGGCCATGACCGCCACTTCGGGCGGAGGCTTTGCCTTGATGGTGGAGGGTATCAGCCTGGCTGGAATGACCGAGACGCCTCTGGTGGTCGTTCTGGCCCAGAGGCCCGGACCGGCGACCGGCCTTCCGACCCGGACCGCTCAGGGAGATCTTTTATTTGCCGTACATGCCGGGCACGGGGCGTTCCCCAAGCTGGTCATGGCCCCGAGTGACGCCAAAGACGCCTTCCAAAAAACCGTACGCGCCTTCAATCTGGCCGACAAGTACCAGATTCCTGTGATCTTGATGACCGACCAATTCCTGGCCGATTCCCATTATGCCTACCGCGATTTTGATGTGGCCTCGCCGGGTCCTTCCTTTCACCTGTCAAATCCCTCAGAAATCGACGTCTATAAGCGCTACCAGCTGACTTCCAACGGGATTTCACCCAGGCTTTATCCCGGACAAAGCAGACACCTGGTCTGCGTGGATAGTGATGAACACGATGAGGAGGGCCATATTTCGGAGGATCTCGCTGAGACCGTACCGGCGATGATGCAAAAGCGGCTGGCCAAATGGGAAGAGCTCAAAAAGGAAATAAACCCTCCTGAAGAACTGCAGGTGGAGGACGCAGACAACATCCTGGTGGGGTGGGGCTCTTCACGAGGGGCCCTTGAAGAAGCCGTCGAGCTCTTGAGGGAGAAAGGTGTGAAAGCGGGAATGGTCCATTTCACGGAACTGTGGCCCTTACCGGACTATCAATTTGCCGGGAAAGCGGATTTGTGGACGGTGGAGAGCAGTGCCGCCGGCCAGCTCGACCGATTGCTCCGTTGTGAATACGATGTCTCATTTAAGGGAAGGATTCGGCGTTACGACGGCCTTCCTCTCAGCGCTGAATACATAAGGAGAGAGTTTCATGCCCAGCATGGATGATTATGCAAGCGATGCGGAAAATCAATGGTGTCCCGGATGCCCCAACTTCGGAATCCTCGAGGCCCTCAAAAAGGCCCTGGTGGAATTGGACAAGATGCCAAACCAGGTCTGTCTGGTGTCGGGCATCGGGCAGGCAGCCAAGCTCCCGCATTATCTGAGGTGCAATTTCTTCAACGGACTTCACGGCCGTGCCATACCCGTGGCAGTGGGAGTTCAGTGTGCCAATCCGGACCTGACCACACTGGTGGTTACGGGAGACGGGGACTGCTATGGAGAAGGGGGAAACCACTTTATCCATGCCCTTCGAAGAAACCCCGACATAACGGTGATGGTTCATAACAACGAGATTTATGCGCTCACCAAGGGACAGGCCTCTCCCACGACGCCTAAAGGGGAAAAGCGCACCCTCCAGGCCAAAGGAGTAGACCTTTCACCGCTCAACATGCCGGCCATCGCGATCATGCATGACTGTACGTTCGTGGCGCGTGGTTTCGCACGGAACATCGATCACCTGAAGGCCCTTCTGGTTGCGGCGGTCAAGCATCCCGGGCTTTCCGTCGTGGATGTGATTCAGCCGTGCATCACCTGGGGGACCCGGTCGGTAGCCTGGTATGAGGATAGGATAGAGGAATTGGGCGAGGACCACGACCCTTCGAATAAAGAGGCCGCCATGACACAGGCCCTGACAAGCGGAGAGAAATTCCCCATCGGTATCCTGTATCAAACCAGGCCTGGAACCGTATTCGGGCACACTTTCCGCTCTCAGGTCACAGAGGGGCCCCTGGCTGAGATGCCTTCCATGGATGAAAATCAGCTGAAAAAGATTCTTTCACGCTTCAGTTAGACATTCTGCAGAATTTACAGGAGATACGATGACAAGCGGCGCAATTCGAATCATAATATATGTCCTGATCATAACACTTCCTGTCTGGCTGGCGGCCTGGCTGGGGAAGGGAGCGGGGGGGATCATCAATGATGTGGCGCGGAATCTTGGCCTGATGGGATTCATGATTCTGATGTTGCAGCCCGTGATTGCGGCACGAATCCGCTGGATTGAACGGGCCTTTGGCCTGGATATCCTAATTCGGTTTCACAAACATATGGCAGTAGCGGCCGCCTCTCTGCTCCTGCTCCATCCGCTCCTCCTTTCGCTGGGACACGGGAGCTGGCAGCTCCTTATCGGATTGAATCTTCCCTGGTATATCTGGGTGGGGAAGGGGGTCCTGGTACTGGTGCTTGTTAATGTACTGGTGAGTCTTTATCAGGGGAAAATCGGGTTGACTTTCGAGAAGTGGCGATTGGGACATGATTTGATGGCCCCTGCCATACTGTTCTTTATCTTCCTTCATTCCTGGTTTGCGGGAGATGATCTGGATCTGGCGTCCATGAAAGGTCTGTGGCTGGCCATGGCTATTACGGCAGCCGGGGTATTCCTTTACCACACTCTTGTCAGGCCTGTTTTTTTGCGGCGCCATCCCTACCGCGTGCAGGAAGTGGTTCAGGAGACCGAGGATGTCTGGACGGTAAAACTGATCCCTCCGCCGGAGCGGCGGATTGAGGAATATCTGCCGGGTCAGTTTCATTTCCTGACGTTTTTCAGAGACCGCACTCTGCCGGTAGAGGAACATCACTGGACCATTTCTTCAAGCCCGACCCAGAAGGATTTTATCAGTTCAACCATCAAGGAATCCGGCGATTTCACCGCCACCATCGGTAAAACCCGGGTCGGAGATACGGCAGCGGTTCACGGACCTTTTGGTCGTTTTTCCTATGCCCTTCATCCCGAGGAACGCGATTTGGTGTTTCTGGTGGGTGGTATCGGCATTACTCCCATAATGGCCATGATTAGGCATATGCGCGATCTCGGCGATACCCGATCGGTTATGCTCCTCTACGCCAATCGCAGCCAGGACCAAATTGTCTTCCGGGATGCGCTGGATCGGATAGCGGAAGGCGGCCGTCCCCGGTTGACGGTGGTTCATGTCTTGAGCCGACCGGAGAATAACTGGACAGGCGAGACGGGGCATGTGGATGGCAGGATGATAGAGAAATACTGCGGTCCCAGCTTGGAAAACAAGGTCTTTTATGTCTGCGGCCCTCCCGGAATGGCTGAAAGTCTTCTCAAGGCCTTGGATCAGCGGGGCGTTTCCAAGCGTCGAATTCGACAGGAAATATTCTCATTTATCGACTAAGAGTGTATTATGCGAAAAGCGACATTGCATCGAACAACCGGTGCTGTGGTGGCAGTTCTTATGGCGACGGGGATTTTCATGGCCATTCTGAGTAATACTGTTGTTTCCCAGGATGGAAAGGATAGTAAAACCCATGTGCATGAAGGAGAAGAGGTCCATGCAAGGAGGAAATGAAAATGGCAAATTGTGCTGAGATGCAAAAGGG
>CAYVDE010000171.1:0-4953 GCA_964450535.1 uncultured Desulfobacterales bacterium | reverse complement strand
GCAAGGTCTCGCTTGTTGTACTGCAACACAAGTGGAACCTGGTTCAATTTCTTTTTGTATGCGGAAAGGTTTTCTTCTAAATTCTTCAGTGATAGGATGTTTTTTTCCTTTCGAACCGCCATGGAGTCCGCTACAAAGACAATTCCGTCCACGCCTCTTAATACTAGCCTTCTCGTGGCATTGTATTTTACCTGCCCTGGAACGGTATACAACTGGATCTTTACATCATAACCTTTAATTTTTCCAATGTCAAAAGGAAGAAAATCGAAGAAAAGAGTGCGGTCACCGTGAGTTTTAATAGTTACCATTTCAGTTTTTATACGTTCATTAAATCGACTGTAGATGTATTCCAGGTTTGTAGTCTTACCTCCCCTGCCGGGGCCGTAGTAGACAATCTTTACCTGGATTTCCTTTTTCTTGAGATTTACGAAAGCCAAATGCGCTCACCTCGTTACAGAAGATTATCGCTCTGCTCAGGAAGCCGTTTATAAGGCGCGGAGCATGGCATATATTGCATAGCAATCACTCTGTTAGTGCTTTTTCAATTTTTCCGATCGCCTCAGCTACCTTCATGCGCAGGAAACCGAGAGAGACGCCTTTGCCGAATATCGTGACCAGAAGGAAATCGTCCATTACCTTGCTGAAATGGATGTTTTCCTTCGTGCCCTTGTGAAAGAGCAGAGAGAACTCCTCTTCCCCGATGATTTTGGCCATGGCGCTGACAGCACCGAAGTTCCCGGCGGCGAGTGCCGCGAGGGAATAAATGTCGTGCTGTATATCCCCGGTGTCCAGATGCGCGATGATGTTCCCGGACATATCGATGAGGACCACGCAGGTTACCCCCAGGTCCATGATGTCCTCTTGAAGGACATCCTCAATGTTGTCGAGTTGCGTCTGCCCAAGTGTGTACTGCAATTCATTCCCCCCTGAAGAGTGATTGCCTCAGCCCCGTTCCTGCCCCTTGGCGTCAAGGGTGATTCGCACGCGGGTCCCC
Source organism: uncultured Desulfobacterales bacterium (assembly GCA_964450535.1). Taxonomy (GTDB): domain Bacteria; phylum Desulfobacterota; class DSM-4660; order Desulfatiglandales; family HGW-15; genus JAIPEI01. The sequence continues at coordinate 3,959 of CAYVDE010000171.1, read as the reverse complement.
TCACCCGGGATGCTTTCAACGAGCATCCGCCCATTCATCCTGGCAAGGAGCTTGTGTGCGATGGAGAGACCCATGCCAGCCCTGTTCTGTTTGGTTGTGAACAAAGGGATGCGGATGCGTGGGAGGTCGGCGCGGGTAATACCCCTGCCGTTGTCGCCGACGGCGATTACAAGTTCGTTTTCTCTCGTCATCGCCTCGATTTCGATCACGGGCTGCTCTGTGTCGTCCAGCGCATCCACGGCGTTTTCGAGTATGCAGCAAATGATTTTGTCCAGGGCCATCATGTTTCCCCTGATAATCCATGGCCTAAGGTCGGATTTCAGGGAAAGGGACACACCCGTTCCTTCCAGTCGTCCTCTTGCAAGCATCGAGATATGTTCCCAAAACTGGATTACCTCGATGTCGGACTGCTCCCGGACGTCGAAGCTGGAGTAGGATTTCATGGCCTCAATCAGGATCTGTTGCCTCGCCAGCAGATGGGAGCCCCGGGCAAGGTAGTCCTTTTTCTTGCCGTCGTTGAACTGGTCAAAGTTCTGCTTCAAGACATCCAACGTGATCTTAATGGCATTGACCGAGTTGCCCAGCTGGTGCCGTACTGTGGAGAGGATGACCTCCAGGTTTTCCACCAGTTCGGTGTCCGAGTGGGGATTTACCGGGTGTTCCGTGGTCGGGTTCATTGGGGTTGCACACTCACATCCGAAAAAGGTTCAAAAGGGTCTGACTCGCTGACAGTGATACGCCTCTATTGCTTGGGGGGCAAAAGAACAAAACATCATTCAAGCATAAATTGTGCCAAAATAAAAAAACCTTGAAAGCATTAGGGTTGTTGTTGGGTAGGCTTGCGCGGGCGAAATGAGTGGTCGGATCTGGCCTATTCAAAATGGCCTATATGGTTCGTTTTGAGCCGTTTGCCGGACTGTCCATCTGTTTAACCTTCCTCTTTAGAGTGGACAGGGAGATGCCCAGGGCCCTCGAGGCCCGGCTCTTGTTTCCCGAGCAGGCCCTCAGTGCGTCGCGAATATGCCGCCTGGTGACCTCTTCCAGTGGCGCGATTCGGCCGGCCGGGCGGTGCTCGGAGACCTCTTCCGTCACGGCGGCGGGGGATGGGGCGCTCCAAAGGATATCCGCGGGTCGAATGCGTCCCCCTTGCCTCAGCAGGCAGGCCCGCTCGATGACGTTTCGAAGCTCTCGAACATTTCCGGGCCAGGAGTAGGCCGACATTCTTTCCATGTGGGAATCCGGAATGGTCACGGGTTCACGCGCAAAGCGGTTAAGGAAAAACGCCGCTATTTCCGGTATGTCTTCCGGATGGTGTCGAAGCGGGGGGATGTGCATGTTGAACACGGCCAGCCGGTAATAGAGATCCTGCCTGAAACGTCTCTCCTCGACGTCCCTTTCGAGGTTCCGGTTCGTGGTGGCGATTACCCGCACGTCTACGGGAAAGGAGCGCCCCCCGCCTATGCGGCGGATTCGTTTGTCTTCGAGAACCGTCAGGAGCTTGCTCTGAAGGCGGAGGGGTATCTCCCCGATTTCGTCCAGAATGATCGTCCCTCCGTTGGCCAGCTCAAAGATGCCGTAGCGGCGGCTGTCCGCCCCTGTGAATACTCCTTTTTCGTGACCGAAATACTCGGCCTCCATCAGGTTTTCAGGGATGGTGGAGCAGTCGATGGTGAGGAGGTTCTCACGGCGGCTCTGAAGTGAATGGATCCCCTGCGCCACCACATTTTTCCCCACACCCGTCTCGCCGGTGATCAGGACATTGGCCTCCGAAGCCGCTGCCAGTTTCATCTGCTCCCGAATGCGATGCATGGCGTCAGAGGAACCTATCAGCTTGTTTTTTTCCTTCTCCTTTTGACGTTCGTAATCACGCACCCTGAGGCGTCCTTCGATACGGACGCTCTTCTCGGCCATGCGGATGGCGATGAGGAGTTCATCCAGTTCAAAGGGCTTGGACAGGTAATCAAAGGCGCCGGCCTGCATGGCCTCGACCGCATAGGGCACCGTGGCGTATGCGGTCATGAGTATCACCTTGGTATTGGGGCCCGTCTCGATCATCTTCCGGCACACCTCGATGCCGCCGGTGTCAGGAAGCTTCTGGTCCAGAAGGACCACGGGCGGCAGGTGCTCTTCGAACAACGCGATCCCTTCTGCGCCGTTTTGCGCCACCGTGGTATTGAACCCCTGATTCAAGAGAAAGTCCGAAAGGGATTCGGTAAAAAACACATCGTCGTCCACAATCAGAATGCTGAGGGATTTTTTCATGTCGATACGCCCCGCAGGTCTTTCACCACGATGCCCCGGCTGGTGTCACCCTCCTCAATCACCCGTTCGACCTTTCCGTCCTCTCTCCTGCGGTAAAAGGCCTTGCCGCCGGCCGGTACGGGAAAGTACTCACCCCCGATGTCCTCATATAATTCAACACGCATGAGGGCCCGGCCCGGCTGGTCCATGGTGACGACGCCCATAAGCCCATCGTTTTCGATGACCTTGTAAGCCCCTTTGCTCGAGCGGTACCCCACGAAGTTTCCTCCGAAGTGCCGCACGTAGACATCCGCGTCAAAGGGCATTAGGGTGCCGTTCACCAACTCGTATGGATCTCCGTCGCGTATGACTATCCGCTGCCCTCCGTGGAGTATCGGGCGGAGGGCCGTGATGTTGTCCGGACTGTGGGTAAAGATCAGCTTTTCAATGGTCGCCCGGGCGATATCAGCATAGTCCGTGTGGACGACGCTGTCCCTTCGGGCCACGTCGTGGATCACGACCGCGCCTTCGTAAGCGGTCATTGCAGCCTCATATCGTTCCCGGCTCCACGTACGTTCAATGAAATCGTTTATATCTCCGTATATGATCCTGCTCTTTAAAAATGCCTCCCGGCTGATGGACTCGAACTTCTGCGGGCGGTGTTCCTTGTATAGGGACTTCCACAGGGAAGGCTTGTAAACGGTGTCCGCGCTGAATAAAACGCGGTTTTGCCCTACGGAGATTCGGAAACCCACCGTGGGAAGACCGTGCCATACAGGGGACTTAACAGCGTTCACTGTCAAGCCGCACTCCTCGTCCACAAAGGGGTTCCGGTCTTCCTCGTAGAAAGCGGTGCCGGAAAAGGGGTAAAAGGACTCCGGTTCCACCCATTCTCCGCTCTCATCGTCCCGGAAAAGGAGGCGCGGCCGGATGGTGCCGCTCGGGTGGAAAAAGATCTTGGCCCGGTCCGCACCCACGGTTTCGCCTGAGCGATCCCTGACCTCGTATTGGAAAGCGCCTTCTCCTCTTGACGCCAGGTGAATGAAGTAACGGCTTCTCGGGCCGATAATGACGCGGTCCACCATTTTTTCAAAGGGAATATCCAAGACCCGCTTTGAATCGCTGGACAGGGACCGTTCGAGTGCACCCTTGGAGCTCTTGGCGAACTCCTCCAGCACGGGCTCGGAAGAGATCAGCCGTACCCGGTGGTCGAATGCGGGGCTGTAATAGGTAAAGAGAACAATATCTGTGAACCATCGCTTGTGGTCCTCGTGGGAGTGGGTGGCGAAGATTCCCCTGATACGGCCGACGCCTTCAGGCCCGAGCCGGGTGAAGATCCTGGATCCGCATTCCAAAAGGTATCGGCGGCTGTTTACCGTGAGAATGTATCCGCTGCTTTCCCCTGCCACGGAGAACGGGCTAGTGTTTCCCACAACTTCGAGGATGAGGTCCTGCTTTTTAAAGGCCTGGGACATTAGAATTCGCCTCAAGGATTACAGATGAGGCAAGTCTAAGTAAAACATCCTGAAATGTCAAAGAAATTTCATCTATAACAGATATGCCGGTACCGGTCGTTTTGCCGTTCATTTAAGGGTTGACAAAGATCCGGTGGTGTATGAAACTCCTCCCGTTATCGGGACGTGGCGCAGTCTGGAAGCGCACCTGAATGGGGTTCAGGGGGTCGGAGGTTCAAATCCTCTCGTCCCGACCAGAAAAGA
>CAYVDE010000170.1:1726-5054 GCA_964450535.1 uncultured Desulfobacterales bacterium | reverse complement strand
AATGCAACAGCCGCAACGGCCACGGGCACTGTGGAAGAGATCCCGCACCATGAAAAGGAGGCCTTTCTTGGACCGTACATCTTGAGGCACCCGCACTTGATCGACTTCGTTCACGCCCCCACCTGCGCCCTTATGCGCCTTCGCGTGGAGAGTTACAGCGTGGTCCGGCGATTCCAGGAAGTAGTGGAAATTCAGGTGCCGCGATGAGTTACGTTATTCCGCTTGATGCCGTCCGCCCGGAGGACAAGCCCTTGATCGGAGGGAAGGCCTTCACCCTGTCGCTCCTGACGCGGCAGGGCATGACCGTCCCACAGGGCGCAGTCATAACCATCGAAGCATACAGGGCTTTCGTGTCCACCGCGGGCCTGGTCGAGCGAATCCACATGGAACTGGGCCGCAAGCGATTCGAGGATATGCGCTGGGAAGAGATATGGGATGCGGCCCTGCGCATCAGGAATCTCTTTTTAAAGGCCCCCCTGCCCGTTTTCATCGAGGAGGCACTGGAAGAGTCGTTGAGTCCCGGTCTCACCACGAAGGCACTGGCGGTTCGCTCGTCCGCCCCCGGGGAAGACGCCGAAGGAAGCTCTTTTGCCGGGCTACACGAGTCCTTTGTTAACGTTCGGGGCATGAATTCGGTGATTGCGGCTGTTCGCAAGGTCTGGGCCTCTCTCTGGTCGGACGCCGCACTCCTCTACCGCAAAGAACTGAACCTTGACGTAGAGACCAGTGCCATGGCCGTCCTCATCCAGGAGGTCGTGTTGGGAGAGAGTTCAGGCGTTGTGTTCTGCCGAAACCCCAACGACCCGGACCAGGCGGTTTTGGAGAGCGTCCACGGGCTCAACGAGGGACTCGTGGACGGCCGGGTCGAGCCGGACCGCTGGATACTGGCCCGGGCCGAAGGACGGATACTTTCACACTCCGCCCCGGTGCGGGATGTAGCTGTTGCGGCGGGCCCGGACGGGACCCTGCTTCAGCCTTTGCCAGCGGAGAAAACGGCTCGGCCTCCACTGACGGACCAGGAGGTGCTCCGAGTATTCGACATGGCCATGCGCGCGGAGGCAGTCCTGAAATACCCCCAGGATATGGAGTGGACCATCCTCGGGGGATCTATCTACATCCTTCAGGCTCGACCGATAACAACCCTTGGCGACACCGGCGGCGACCTGCGGCCCTGGTACCTGAGCCTTCGGCGGAGCTTTGCCAACCTGAAATCCCTGCGGCGGCGCATTGAGCAGGAAATCCTGCCCGGTATGGCCTCGGCGGCCGACCGCATGGGAATGGTCCAGACGGAAGGCATGTCGGACGATGAGTTGGCTTCCGAGATCAAGAGACGCCAGGAGGTGCTCGAGGAGTGGAATGCGGTCTACTGGGAGGAGTGCATCCCCTTTGCCCACGGGGTGAGGCTGTTCGGGCACGTATACAACGACACGGTCCACCCTGCGGATCCCTTCGAGTTCGTGGCCCTGCTGGGATCGGAGGAGATGTTGAGCGTGGGCCGGAACCGGGCCCTTCAGGGTCTTGCCGATCTGGTGAGCAGGGACCGGGACCTCGAGGCCGCGCTCCGCAAGGGAAGGCGCTCCGGAGTGGCTCCCGCCTTTGAACAGGGCCTGAAGCGCTACCTGGATCGCTACGGCGAACTCTCCTGCCATGAACACTCATGCACCCGGGATGCGGAGGACGTTATCGCTCTGGTCCTGAAGCTGGCTGCTGTCGCCCCGGCGACCCATACGGAAAAGGAGCCCAAGGACCGTTCCGCCATGGAGGAGCGTTTTTTGTCCGCCTACGGCGATGGCCGGCGGGACGAGGCCCTGGAGCTTCTTGATCTTGCAAGGGCGAGTTACCGGCTTCGCGACGACGACAACCTCTTTCTGGGACGAATCGAAGGAGCGGTTTTAAGAGCGGTTCAGGAGGGCAGGACCAGGCTTCGCCCGCGTTTTGGCGATGCCGTGGACAGGCTCACGGCGCTGGAGGCGGCCGAAGGCCTCACAAACCCGTATTTTGAGGTCCCCGAGCGCACAGAGGACTCCATTAAGGACCCTGGCCTGCCGATTGAACCCAGGCAGCTCACAGGCCAGCCGGCCGGTCCGGGTCTGGTTTCCGGGAAGGCCCGAGTTATTCTGGGGCCGGGCGACCTCAGGGCGCTTGAAGCCGGTGAGGTCCTTGTCTGCGACGCGGTGGATCCCAACATGACCGCGGTGGTTCCCCTGGCGGCCGCCATCGTGGAGCGTCGGGGCGGAATGCTGATCCACGGGGCCATCATAGCACGAGAGTATGGGCTTCCCTGTGTTACCGGGGTCCCGGATGCGACCACCAGTCTTCGCACCGGCGACATGATCACCGTGGACGGATACCTGGGTATCGTAACAGTAAACAGGGAAACAGGCGGAACCTTTGAAGGCGCTTCAAAACCATGAAGAAATTATTCTTTATATCTCTTTTCATCCTTTCCTGTTTAAGCCTGCAGTGCACGGCTATGCCCACCCGGGAAGGGTCCCCGAAGGCAGGCGTCTATAAAAAGAAACTTGATATCAGGGTGATGGGTATGCGCCGTTACTACCTGGTGCATGTCCCCATCAATTATGATTCAAAGGAAAAGTCACCGCTTATCCTGGTAATCCACGGCGCATTCAGCACGCCGCAGGAGATCGAGAAGCGATCTGGTTTCAGTGAACTGGCGGATCGCGAGGGATTTCTGGTGGCGTACCCTGCCGGGGCGTACGGGATATTCGGTCTGTTCAACCACTGGAACGCCGGCCACTGCTGCGGAAAGGCCGCAGACGACGGCACGGATGACGTGGGTTTTCTAGTCGACGTCATCAAAGACATTTCCGATCAATTCAAGGTGGACGATACAAGAATTTACATGGCCGGCTTTTCCAACGGTGGAATGCTGACTTACCGTTTTGCCGCGGAGCAAACCGATATGCTGGCGGCGGCGGCGCCACTGGCAGGGGCCCTGGGAGGAAAAGCAACATCTGATTCGCCGGTCTGGATAACCCCTGAATCCGCCAAACCGCTGCCGATGATCATCTTTCATGCCCGCGATGATCCGGCCGTTCCTTACAAGGGGGGAGTAAGTCCTGCTAAGGGTGGCGAGCGGGAATATCTGTCTGTCTACGAGGCGGTTGATTTGTGGGTCAAGAATAATGGTTGCCGGGCGGAACCAACGATTGATCGGTTGAATCAAGGCATTGTCACCAGGAAAACCTGGCTTGACAGTCATGGCAATAACGACGTCATCTTGTACGTTATCGAGAACTGGGGACACAAATGGCCGGGCCGATATTTCTCCGGTCAACTGGAAAAAGATGACCCTTTTAGAGACTTC
>CAYVDE010000170.1:0-1626 GCA_964450535.1 uncultured Desulfobacterales bacterium | reverse complement strand
TCAATAATCTCGCTGTTCTCCTCCTCCCGAACCTTGCTCAGGTAGAGCCTCTTTCCAATATATCCAGGCCCCTCTTCCAGGAAGAGGAAAGCCGCATGAGGGTTCGACTGTAAATTATGGTGGGTAAGCCGGTCACGCATGATAAATGCGACAGTATCATCTTCCATAAAGTGGGGCCTGGAATAGACAGCTGCGTTTACTTTTCCCTCGGCGTCGGATGTTGCCATTACGCCGATACCCCTTGCATTTTCAAAATAGGATTTCATTTCCTCCATTTGGCATCCCCTTTCTAAAATAATGAAATAATTTTAAACGGCCCTATCCCCTTGGAAAGCCGCAAATAAACAAAAGGGAGTCGGGCCGGTTAAAAAAACCCTTAAAAACAAGTCCCAGTAAGATCAATCACCTATGTTTATTGCCCTGGAAGCATCATCAATGCAGTTTTTGAGATCATCTTCCGTAACCTTCTTGGGGTCTTGGAGGTCCATAACCCTGCACACATACTCGTTTCCAGCCTTGTCCTTTACCCACACAAATCTTTTCTCATGTTCGGCCATTTTCCTTCTCCTTTTCTTTTTCAAAGTTGTTGTCTTAAAAGCCCTGAATTGAATCTACAAACTTCTTTGCGGCAAACCTGATAGTATATATTGCAAGGGTCGTGCCAAATGTCCCGGTCCCGCGCCTGACAACATAACTAATTGATATAGCGTTTTTAATTGAAAACTCACAGAATCTAGGACATGGTAGGGCCACAAAAAAAGCCTCGATATGTCGAGGCCCCGTTATATTTCGAGGAATTATGTGGTTGCCGGCGCAAGTCAAGTGGTCAGCTGTCCGGATTTCTGGATACCCAGCCTTTTCATCCGGGATCTCAGGGTGCTGGGGTTGATGCCCAGCCGCTCGGCCGCACCACCTTTGCCCTCGATTTTCCAGTTACACATTTTCAAGGTGTGGTTTATGTGGCGTCGTTCAACTTCCACCAGGGAAGCACCTTCGTTCTGGGGGCGGCTCGCTGTTTCCGGTACATCCACCAAGAGCTCTTTTCCCTGTGAGACAATGACCGCGCGGTGAACCATATTTTCCAGTTCCCTGACGTTCCCCGGCCAGCCGTATTCCATCAGGGCATCCAGTGTCCTCTGGGGTATGATTTCTATCTGTTTTCCCAGCCTGCGATTGTAAGTGGAAACGAAATGAGAAACCAGGGCCGGCAAATCTTCCATACGTTCTCTCAAGGGCGGGACCGTTATGGGGAAGACACTCAACCGGTACCAGAGGTCTTCCCGGAAATGGCCGTCTGCCAGGGCCTTTGCAAGGTTACGGTTGGTTGCGGCAATTACGCGTGCATCCACCTTGATGGTGCTGGAGCTCCCAATTCTCTCAAATTCATGATCCTGCAGGACACGCAGCAGCTTTGCCTGGAGTTCAAGGGGAAGGTCCCCTATCTCGTCTAGAAAAAGTGTTGCGCCGTCAGCAAGCTCAAAACGGCCGATCCGCTTCTTGTACGCAGTCGTGTACGCCCCCTTTTCGTGCCCGAACAGCTCGCTTTCAATGAGCTGTGCCGGCAGGGAAGCGCAGTTGACCTGAATGAAGAGCTTGTCCTTTCTTTCGCTCGATTCATGGATGGCC
>CAYVDE010000169.1:0-5085 GCA_964450535.1 uncultured Desulfobacterales bacterium | reverse complement strand
ATCTTGGGATGGTCTCTGTAAAGGATATGTCGGCCCGAGAGGGAGTTGTAGAGGAGGCAGTCGGAGGACTTGAGGGATATGTGGACGTAGGGTTCCAAATAGAACCAGAATGTCTTTACCATTTTATTTGTCGATCACTTCCTTGACAGCGCGGCTTGAAATCTCCGGGTATTCTTCCAGATAACTGAGATTCCGGATAAAACGATTCTTCCTGTCATCCATGGTCATGAAGCCGTCACAATCGACAACGTCATCTTCCAGGTTCATTTGCAACATGCACTGACCGCAGTTGTCTGCGATGTAACAGTTTCGGCAAAGTCTAGCAACTTTCCTGTAGTGCTCATTATAGATTCGCATGGTGCGGTCCATGTCAAGATGGACTCCTTCGGGTGTGACCGTGCCCAGGGTATGCTGGTGACCTATCCTTTCGCAGGGCAGGAGCTTTTTGTTTACGGTCAGGAAAATTTTTTGGTGGAATGGAAAACAGGTGCCTGTCGGGAAACGTTTGGCTTCCCCCTGGGTGTCCATGACCTCTTTGTAGTTTTCGTAGCAACCACCCGAGAAGTGGTCTATGAACGTGAAGAGGCTGTCCACTGTGGGAAGGCATTCGAACATGTTTTTTATCATGGGTCTTGGGTCTTCAATCCCTTGGAAAGCCTCCTCCGTGCTGGCATAGGTTTCGCAGAATTCCTCTTTTCTTGCCGGATCGATCCCCACGGTGGTCAATTCATTGATCATGGGAATTTTGTCAAAATTCGTTTTGAAGTGTTCATATATTTCTTCGAGTGAACTGCGATTATGAAATACCGTATTGAAGTTGACCTTTTCCTTGAAATACTCCGGATGTCTTTCCTGGAGAGCAAAAACATTTTGAAGGACATGTTCATAGGATTCACTCCCGTCAGGAAAGACCCGGTAGGAGTTGTTCCTGCGATTCCCGTCAAGGCTTATGAGGAGCCAGAATTGATTTTCAGCGAGAAAATCCATGTATCTGGAAAGGAGGAGAGCATTCGTGGTCATCGAAAAGCTGAAGAAGCTGCGCGGGACCTTCAGTGTTTTGATGTACTCGACCATTTCCCTGATGAAAGGAAAATTCAAGAGGGGCTCTCCGCCGTAAAATCCGATGTCGATCCGTTTCCCCTTGGAGACGTTTTGATATGAATTCCAGCCCTTTTCGAGGAAAGACACGAGGCGTTTTGCCGTGTCGAGATCAAGGTTTATGTTCCTCCTCTTTTCGTAATCGGTGTAGAATTTTCCATAACCGCAATATTCGCACCTGAGGTTGCAGGAATCCGTAACTTCAAAGACGACATGCCAGATGTTTGCCAGTATGTTTTCAATATAGTGCTTCTCGAGCTTCAGATAAAACTGCTTGTCAAAGTCAAAGGATCCGAAATACCCTTGATCCTGAAGCAAGAGGAATTTGTGATAATAATACTCCACATCTTGTTTGGAAAAGGACCCCGCGCCTCCCAGTTCGATGCCGTTTTCGGGAAGGTTTCGAATCCAGTCCCTCAAATCCGTTCCCTTGTCGTGAAGCTCGATCATGTGAAAAAAAACAGGATGGCATAAAAGGATCTGACGCTTATCCCTGGCACAGAAATACCTGTTCCCATTTCGGGATTCAAAGGCGATGCTGTTTTTCATGGGTTTCATAAAATGTCTGCTTACTGCGGCCGACTGTAGAAAAAAGGGCTATTTAAAAAAGGATTTTTTAAACAGCCCTTGGAGTATTCGGAATTTTGATGGAGTCGTAAAAAGCCGAGAACTCGAGATTTGCCTCTAACGATTCCAGTGGCTTAAGCGTGGCCAACAGGCGGTCGAGCGGGTTTTTACGAGACCGTCAATTTTCAGGGCAGTAGTCTGCTTCTACTTGGAGATAGGCTTGATGGGTTTGGTGATGCCGCCGCTCTTGTGACTGTCGTTTTCTCCGAAACTCTGTTGAACTGTACACCCGCACTTGTCTGCGCATTTGGCCCAGACCGTCATTCCGCCTGAAACCGAACGCAGCTCCTCTTTGGTCAATTCGGTCAGTTTCATGTTGTCTGCCATCTTCTTCTCCTTTCCCCTTCTTTGAAAACCGGCAGAAGGGCTGTCCATTGGGGTGACGTGATCGGAAGCTGCTCCTACGGTTACAAAATACCAGAACAATCTTTGGATGTCAACAGAAAATGCATAACAAAATGCTGCGGTCGGAAAAAGCTCGTTGGGATCAGGGTTATAGACCCGGGGAAGTGGAAGCAGTTTGATGAAACGTTTCGAGGAACAGGGATGAGAAGGGGTTTGATCGGGCAGTACTTTACCTCTGCCGGGCGGAGAAGCACTTCCCGGGCTACGCCGACCAGGCGATGGGGAAGCCCAACTCTATCGAAAAAGCTTCCCAGGTCCAAGCGCAAGACAGTATTGTTCTGAAACAGTGGCAGATTCAGACCCTGCTGAACATCCATGATACGATAAGCGGATCATTGTCGGGAAAACAAACATGCATGAGTTCGCCTTTGGGATAACCACCAACAACACTCACTATGGCCCGACGAGAAATCCATACGACACGTCCAGAATCCCTGGAGGATCAAGTGGGGGATCTGCCGCGGCTACAGCGGCTGCCCTGTGTGCCGGGGCCATTGGAACTGATACAGGAGGATCGGTTCGCATTCCTGCTGTTGGAAAGAAACGCGGGATTTGGCTTTCACTCGATTTTTGAGGATTTCTGAATCTCGCGTTTCATTTTGAGGGAACGCCCCGCTCTCCTTGTCCATACACTGTATACCAGGATTGGGTTGATATCGTTCCGATCTCAAAGCCAACCACTTTGCAAGGATTCGATAAGATAAACTCACTTAAGTCCAGCTTGTCTAAGGCTCTTAACCGAGTGATCTATATCGGACTGATTTTTATAAGGAAGGGTTCTTGCAAAATGCTCGAGAGAAAATTCTGGATGAATTCGAAGAACCTCTGTGGCCTCGGCCTGGGCTTCCTGCTCGCGGCCTGAGGAAATATACGAAATAATGAGTCCCAGATGGGTGAACAAATCATCGGGATTTTGTTGGAGCGCTTTTTTATATTCCGAGATGGCCTGCTTATACTGCCCTGCCATGCGATAAGCGTTCCCCAGGCCACGAAAAAAAATACCCGGAGGAAACGGATTGAGGCTTATTGCCTTCTTGAAAAAAGCGATCGCCTCCTGCTGATGCCCTGCAAAACCCAAAGCGGTGGCCAACGAATGATGTGCCATGGCGCCGCTGGGGCTTAGGGTTACGGCCTGCCTGCCTGCGGCAATAGCCTCATCATGCTGCTTGCGCATAATATAGAGCATGCACAACCCGGTATATGTGCTTGGGTCTAATTTATCCAGGGATAGCGCTTTTTCCGACGACTCAGCCGCCAGCCTCATGGATTCTTCTGGCGAGTCAGTGAATCTGAACCACAGATCCATCATGTGGGTGAGCGCAATAATCACATACGGTGCCGCATACTCTGAGTCTAGTTCCGCGGCTTCCTCAGCCAAATCCCTGGCTCGCATACTGCCCTGTTTGTTCATTTGATAGAAATGCTCGCGCGCCTGCAACACCTTGAGATATGCCTCAAGATTGTCAGTATTGTTTCCTGAAATGCGGGCCTGTTCCCCTTCGGTGAGTTGCACTTGGAGGGAGGTTACAATCCTCATGGTGATCTCGTCCTGCACTGAAAAGATGTCCTTCAGATCCCTATCGTACCGCTCTGCCCAGAGGGAATGCCCCGATACATCTGTCAGTTGTGCGGCTATGCGCACCCGTTCTCCAGCCTTGCGGACACTACCTTCCAGAACAAAGCGAACGCCTAATTCTCTCGCAGCCGCTTGAGCTTGGATGGGCTTCCCTTTGTATGTGAATGTAGAGTTGCGGGCGATAACGAACAGTCTTTTTATTTTCGAAAGGGCTGTGATGATTTCCTCGGTGATTCCATCACTGAAATAATCCTGTTCAGGATCTCCACTCATATTGTTGAAGGGCAACACCGCGATTGATGGTTTATCACGCAGGGGGTATGCCATCTTTTCAATAGAGCCAGGTTCAATAGGCGGTTGCCGAAAATAAAAATGCCAGATCGCCAAGGCAACAACCACAATGGCTAACATTGCCGCAACAGCCTTCCAACGCAATGACTTGGATTCCTTAGATGCTTCACCTAAAACCGTACCCGCATATTTGGGCTCCATTAACACATTGTAGACTCGAACCGGCTCAGCAATGTTTTTTACGGAATGCTCACCCAGATATTTGTATCCGAGGTTCAGCTTGTTCTTCACTTGATCAAAAGCCGTTCGTGAAATACAGAGTCCCCCTCCCTCTGCTAATGCTTCCAGCCTGGCCGCGATATTCACGCCATCCCCATAGATGGTTTCTCCCTCCTCGATCACATCACCAAGGTTGATTCCGATACGCCATGTCATTTTACGGTCTTCCGGAAGGTCCGTATTTTTGCTCTCGATCTCCTTTTGGATCTCCACCCCGCACTGAACCGCATCCACCACACTGGGAAACTCAGCAAGGATATTGTCCCCTTTCGCATCCAGCACCCGACCGTGATATACCTGAATCAGATGGGTCATAATGTCACGGTATGCGGTGATGGTTCTGACAGTGGCCTCTTCATCATCCTGCATCAAAAGGCTATATCCCTTCACGTCCGCACTCAGGATAGCCGTCAACTTACGTTTTGCGTGCTCTTCCATCTCAGGTTCTTCCCATAAAATACAAAAAACCCCACAGGGTATAGGAATCCTTTGGAGGCCTTGTCATCAGTACCTCTTGGAAACACCTGTTCATGGTTTCCCCAGAAGGTTAGGATGATGTTATGTTAACAGAATCAAGATGAGGGATGTTAAAAGGATAGCGGATTTAGGACCAGAAGTCTACATCAGTAACCGTACACATAAATCCTTTTGGTTCTGGAGACGAAAGGATAGAGAAGACTGACTATTGGGAAGTGCTTTTCCAGTTTTGCTCCGGAATACCCGCAAAAACAGACGACCCCGAAATGCCATATTTCGATAAGAAGGGCCTTCGCTCCTCAGCTCGGAAAATTGGAGCAGAAGGCCCTTCA
>CAYVDE010000168.1:0-5170 GCA_964450535.1 uncultured Desulfobacterales bacterium | reverse complement strand
GCGGCAACAAATCCCTGACCCATGTAACCGCAATCGTGGATAAGGTTGGCGCCGTCAAGCGCTGCGTTCAGCAAGGTGAAGCCATACTCCGCGCCGGACTGGAGGTCCGGGAACTGGGCATCGCTGCAACCGGCCGTGCCCCACACCGGGATTCCATAGTGGTGAAAGATGTCGGCGCACGCCGAGTGCGTCAGGCGGAACTCCGGCGAGGTGTAGGAGACCGTTGCCTTGAGCATGTCCATGCTGGTCGCCGCAAAGCCGGAGATGATGGGGGCGCCTTTTTGAGTGAGCTGGTGAATAACCAGCCCTGAGAGGGCCTCGGCCAAGGCCGTTGTCACGGCGCCGGCCAGCGTCACCGGACCGGTGGAACCGGCCAGCATGGCCGGAGTGTAGTTGACGGGGATGCGGTTGCGGGCGCAGGCGATCAGTTTGGCCACGGCCTCCTCCGAATGGGTGAGGGGGGATACCGGTTCGGAGTAGTTTATCAGAAAAGGCCGCTCGGCCAGGGCCTCGGGTCCTCCTGCAACGGCCTGGGCCATGTCCAGGATAATTCTGAGGTCTTTCTCGGATTCCGCCGTGAAGAAGACGGGCTTGGTGCTGTTCTCCACCAGGATCTGAAAGTCCCTTATATAGTGTAGCCCCGCAGGTACGTCTTTCGGCAGTCCATAGGATCCTATGAAGTCGATGTTGGGGAGGGCGTCGCTGATGAGGGTGCTCCTGAGGATGTCCTCCTCAAGTGTGTCCCTGTGCTCGCGGGTTTTAAGGTCTATGGTCCTGGGAAGGTCCGTGCCTGTCCCGAAGTAGCTTCTCCGGCCTCCCAGTTCCATGGCAGGGGAGCCGTTTCGGTCGAATATGACCAGGTTGGAAGGGGCTGAGGCGATAGCCTCCTCCACCATGTAAGGGGGAATTCGAACGGTCATTCCATCCGAAAGCCGGGCGCCGCAGCCCGCAAGCAGGTCCACGGCCTCGGCGTGAAGGACCTTTACGCCTGCTTCCTCGAGGACCCTGAGGGCGGCGTGGTGAAGACGCTGAATCTGGTTGGGCTCGAGGAGTCGAAAGCGGGGCACGCAATGAGAATTTGTTCCGGTGTCCATGGTTCATCCTGTAAGGGATATCTGGTTTGATTTCAGGTGCAGGGCAAAAAATATCCCATGCCGGGGTGGCCGTCAAGGGGTGACTAAAGGCATGATTAACGCTGCCAGTGTTCCCGTTCCGCCACCCAGGCGCCCACTCGCTCTTCCAGCCAGCCCTCCAGCCCTTTTTCCAGGTAGAATCGGGGCATGAGCAGGGAGTCGGCTTTTGAAATCGTGCGGTTTTGCCTGGCCAGTTCGGCCAGAGGCGTGTTCGGGTAGATGCGGATTCCCACGGTGACCTTGAGCATGTCCAGGTCCAGTGAGTCCACAAAGGCCACGCTTTCTTCCACCGAGTCCCGGGTCTCACCGGGGCCTCCCAGCAGGAGGAATCCCATCCTCTTGATGCCGTAATCGGACAGCATGCGTGCGGCCAGCCGTATATCGTCCGGACCGAAGCGCTTTTTGAGGGATCGAAGCATCCGGGGGGATCCGCTTTCAAAGCCCAGGCTCACGTGCAGGCATCCGGCCTGTGCCATCTTTCGGACCAGGCGGCCGGTCAGTCCGGCCGGATACAGGATACAGAGCCATTTTACGTCCAGGCCTGATGAGGAGATACAGTCGCACAGGTCCTCCGCATAGGATGCTGGAAGGTTGAAGGTGTTGTCCACGAAGTGAAACCGGCTGAAACCCGCATCCGCCCATCTCTCAATCCACCGGACCACCTCGGCGGGTGACCTCTTGCGGATCATGCGGCCCTCGATGGAAGCTGTGGAGCAGTAGGCGCAGCCCAGGGGGCAGCCCCGGCGGCTCTGAACAGGTACCCAGAGTTCATTCCGGTCGTAGGCGGATCTGTCCAGGAGTCCCGGATCGGGCGGGGGAAAGAGATCCAGCCGCCGGCAACGGGACCTCTCACCGGAGAATGTCTCGCCTGGAATTACTATTCCGGGGATCCCTGCAGGAGATTCGCCTCGCTCAAGGCTGTCCAGCAGGGCGGGGAACGAGTCTTCTCCGTCACCCACGATGCCTGTGTCGGCGCCCAGGTAGTCCAGGGCGTGTTCCGGGAACATGCTGTATCCGGGCCCGCCGACCACGATATGGGCCTTTGTTAGCGTGCGGCAGATGTTGGTCACGTCCCGTGACTGGTCCAGGAGGAACCTCGGGTTTTGCATATCCTGATCATCGATGTTGCGGACCGAGACTCCGATCACTTCCGGTTCCACGGAAGTGATTGTGTCTTTAAGGCGGTACTCCACATCCTCTTCGGCCATGAGGTCCAAGAC
This sequence comes from uncultured Desulfobacterales bacterium, assembly GCA_964450535.1. Taxonomy (GTDB): domain Bacteria; phylum Desulfobacterota; class DSM-4660; order Desulfatiglandales; family HGW-15; genus JAIPEI01. The sequence continues at coordinate 2,817 of CAYVDE010000168.1, read as the reverse complement.
GGTCGTCTCGTGCCCTGACTGGAGAGAGGCCTGGGCCACGCAGAGCAGGCCCAGCGGCGGTACCTGCATGTAAGCGCGCTCGGAGTTGGCTGAGATCAGGAGAACTTTCATTTCTGCTCCAGGCGGTAACCTCGCTCCTCCAGCAATCCGACCAGGCTGTCGGCTCCCACGAGATGGCCGGCCCCTACGATTACCAGGACGTTTTCCCCGCCTTTGATGAGGTCCTCGATACGGGGCAGCCAGTCCCGGTTTCTTTGCGCGATGAGGCGGTCGTAGATCCGGGGAAAACCATCGAAGCTCATTTGAATGATTTCATCGAGGCTTTCAGCGTCGCCGGAGCGCCAGGCCTTTGTCATGGCGGCGGCCTTGGTTTCCAGGACTTCCAGGTCCTGGAGCGATTGCAGGAGCAAGTCTTCCTGCTGGCTTTGCCCCAGTGTGGCCAGGTGTTCAATCTGGGTCTCAGCGGATTCCAGATGGAACAACTGTTTTCCGTCTTGGGAAGCCCTGTTGAAGAAATGCACGTCCAGGCCGTGAACAGCGCTGAAACCCAGACGCTGGAGCTCCAGCATGGTCAGGGTCAAGGCGCAGAACCACGGCTTGAAACGCTCAAACTGTTCCGGCGGCAGCCCCCGGTCCGCCAGGGCCGCAAACAGGGCGTCATGGGTTTCCGGCGCCAGGTGGTCCCGAAGGTTTCTCCCCTCGGGATAGAGCCCCAGGGAGAGGAGGCGCTCCTGAACAGCCGGAGCGTTCATGCGGGCGAGGTCGGTCTCAAAAACGATTGCTGTGGCATCTTGATACACCCGTTCATAGATGGAAGGCAGGGGATAGTCATCGAGGCGAAGCGTATGGATCGAGCCCATCAGAGAGACACGTCCCTCCCCGGCATACACATGCCACAGCAGGTGCCGGTCCTGAGCATAAAGAAGCGAGGCGTTTCCCAGGAGCAAAAGGGCGGTGAGGAAAAGGGTGGAGAGGAAGTGGACGTAAGCGGAACGCCTGGTGAATGAAGAGAAACGGGGCACGGACATGGTCGGCCTCCTTTCTGCGGCGAAGGATATCTCTATTTGAAAGTGCCCAATGCTTCACATTAGTGTACGGTAACCGCGCCCGCAACCCGAATTTTGACGGCGGATGCGCCCTCAATCCCCCTTGACGGAAGAGACTCTTAGGACTAGCGTTGAGAAAGGAGGTTGTTGCCATGAAGATTGCCTTGGGAACCGATCATGCCGGGTATCAGTACAAGGAAAGAATAAAGGAATTTCTCCTTCTCGAAGGGCACGAGATCGAGGACTTCGGGACACACTCCGAAGATCCCGTGGACTACCCCTTATTCATTCGTCCCACTGCAGAGGCCGTTGCCCGGGGCGCTTGTGATCGTGGGATCGTCCTGGGAGGGTCGGGAAACGGGGAGGCCATGGCGGCGAACCGGATTCCCGGTGTGCGCTGCGCCCTCTGCTGGAACCTGGAGAGCGCGGAGCTGGCCCGCCGGCATAACGACGCAAATGTCCTTTCTCTGGGCGCGAGAATGATCTCACTGGATCTGGCCCTGGAGATCGTTCAAAAGTGGCTGGAGACGGGCTTTGATCAGGGGAGGCACCTGCGGAGGGTTCAACTGCTCGATTCCGAGCAAGAGGCCTTATTCAATGGGAGAAAAAGTTCTCAAAAGGTTGTCCCTAAAACAGCTAAAAGTGATAAAAAGCTTGACAATAATTCTGATAAAGGGCATGACGTCGTCATTTCGTTCGGATATATCCTGTACTCGGAAGGCAGGCGGTCCATCGAGCTCAGGGTTGAACCAGGTCTCAAGCACCCAACTGTCATCCACGTGCCTTCCTCGTCTAGATGGGAAGCGGAAATGCCCGAGTGGTGCAGGGGCCGGCGGGAGGAGGTCCTGTCCAGAATTCGTTCCAATTGTGTTCATCTGGAATGCGAGTGGAGAGAATACTGACATGTGATCAATGTGATCCACAGCCTTTATCCCTCAGCCTCCACCTACAACGCCATCAGCCATGACCCCATGTTTATTGGCCTTGACAGTGCGGCGGACCATTGCATATACTTCTGAGTCCCTACCCGTGGAAATCATGCCTGATTTTTTACTCAATACTCTCTGCGTGTCCGCAGGAGATTAGAGGTCTGATGCAGAGTCTTATCGTGTCAACTCATAAAAGGAGGTAGGCTTATGAAAAGGTTGATGTGTGTCGTAGCCCTCGTACTCGCGGTCGGCCTTGCGACCGGGACGGCTGTGTCCGCGAAGATGTACCGCATCGGGGAGGCCCAGATTGTTTCCCATCCCGCCCTGGACAATGATTCCAAGGGCTTTGCCGACGCCCTGGCGGAAGAAGGGTTCATTGAAGGGGAAAACCTGAAGATCGACAGGGCCAACGCTCAAGGCGATCAGGCCAACTGCGCGATCATCGCCCGCAAGTTCGAGGACGACAAGGTGGACCTGGTGCACGCCATCAGCACGCCGAACGCCCAGGCCCAGGTCAAGGTGAGCAAGACCATACCCATAGTCTTCTCCTCGGTGACTGACCCGGTGCAGACGGGTATCGCGCCCAAGCTCGGGGAGACCGGGACCAACGTCACCGGTGTCAGCGACAAATGGCCCGTTGAACTCCAGTGCCGTATGTACCAGGAGCTCATGCCCAGTGTGAAGAAGTGGGGGACCATCTACAATCCAGGTGACGTGAACGTGACCTTTCACATCAAGGAAATGAAGGAAGCCGTGGAGGCCATGGGGTGCGAGCTCGTCGAGGCCCATGTCTCCAGCAGCGCCGAGGTCATGCAGGCGGCCCAGAGCCTGGTGGGTAGGGT
>CAYVDE010000167.1:1955-5225 GCA_964450535.1 uncultured Desulfobacterales bacterium | reverse complement strand
GACGTGCCCGCGGTAGTCGACTACGCCAAGGATCTCCCCTACGTTGACTTCGCAACGGACAACCTCTACTCGTGCTCCCAGGACACCCAGGACAACATGGCCGCGGTGATTCGGGAAAACAACCTGAACCGGATTGTAGTGGCCGCCTGTACCCCTAAGACGCACGAGCCGCTCTTCCAAGAGACGCTGGTGGCGGCCGGGCTCAACAAGTATCTCTTCGAGATGACCAACATCCGGAACCAGGACTCCTGGGTCCACAAGGAACATCCCGAGGCCGCAACCGAGAAGGCCAAGGATCTGGTCAGAATGGCGGTTTCCAAGGCGGCCTTGATGGAGCCGCTCAAGGAGGCCCAGGTCGATATCAACCCGCGCGCCCTGGTGATTGGAGGAGGGATCTCGGGAATGGTGGCGGCCCGCAGCCTGAGCGCCCAGGGGCACCCGGTGACCCTGGTGGAGCGGGACGCCCGTCTGGGAGGACAGGCCCTGAACCTCAACCGGACCGCCCTGGGCGAAGACATCCAGCAGAAAACAGCTGAGCTGGCTCAGGCCGTGGAGGCGGACGAGGGCATTGATATCCGCCTGGACACCGAGCTTAAGCAGGTTGACGGTTTCGTTGGGAACTTCAAGTCACTGCTTGCGTCCGGGGGCAAGCAGGAGACAGTGGAGCACGGCGTGGCCTTGATTGCCACTGGAGCAACGGAATACAAGCCAAATGAGTATCTCTACGGTGGACACCCGGCTGTAATGACACACCAGGAATTGGATCGGAAGTTCATCGATGACGATCCGTCGTTCAGGGATGCAAAGGCCTGCGTGTTTATCCAGTGTGTGGGGTCCAGGGAGCCCGACCGTCCTTACTGCTCCAGGGTCTGTTGCACCCATTCCATAAAGAGCGCGCTCCATTTAAAGGAGCTCAATCCTGATTCGAGTGTCTACATACTCTACAGGGACATACGTACATACGGGGAGAGGGAGCTGCTCTACAAACAGGCCCGCGAGGCCGGTGTGATCTTCATTCGCTACCGTCGCGAGGACAAGCCGCGTGTCCAGGCAAACGGCGATGCACTCATGATCGACGTTTTTGACCCGATCCTTGGGCGGGAGGTCCGTATTCATGCCGACATGCTCACCCTGGCATCCGCCATTGTTCCTTACCGGGATGAGAACCTGGCCCAGTTCTTTAAGGTACCCATGAATGAAGACGGCTTCTTCGTAGAGGCCCATGCCAAGCTGGCCCCCTCGGAATTCGCCACGGACGGCGTGTTCCTCTGTGGTATGGCCCACTACCCGAAGCCCATTGAAGAGTCCGTGGCACAGGCCCAGGCGGCCGCCTCGAGGGCGGTCACCCTGCTGGCCCGAAAGACCATCGCCACGAGCGGAACAGTGGCGTATGTCTCGCCCGTCATGTGCAGCAGCTGCGGGGTCTGTATAACGCTGTGCCCGTATAACGCCCCATCCTTTATGGAAGAGGGGCCGTTTGCCGGAAGGGCCGAGATAAACCCCGTGCTGTGCAAGGGGTGCGGCCTGTGCGTGGCGTCGTGCCGTTCAGGCGCCATAAACCTGCGAGGGTTCGAGACCGGACAGATTATGTCCATGATTGACGAGATGTAGGTCGCATCACCGCTTTCACGGACCTGTGTGCCTTTTTCGCTAAAATGAGCGGCGGGCATATGGTCCCGGCACAAACTCATGAACGGTCTTAGGCTCGCGGGGGACGCCCCTTCGAGTCATGAACAGCAAGGAGAAGAGCATGAACGACTGGGAACCGAAAATCACGGCGTTCTTCTGCAACTGGTGCACCTATGGGGCCGCCGACCTGGCCGGTGTCAGCCGGCTTCAGTATCCCCCAAACATCCGGGTCATCCGCGTGCCATGCTCCGGCCGCATTTCTCCGAAGTTCCTTCTGTCAGCGTTCCGGCATGGGGCCGACGGTGTCTGGGTCTCCGGGTGACACCCGGGTGACTGCCATTACCTGGAAGGTAATTACTACGCCCGTCGCAAGTTCGCCCTCTTCAAGAATCTCCTGGAACATATAGGAGTGGAGCCGGGAAGGCTTCACTTCTCATGGATCTCCTCGGCTGAGGCCTCGAAGTTCGTTCGGGTTGCAAATGAGGTTGTTCAGGCGGTCAAGGATGCCGGTCCGGCCAAGCGTCTCATAAAAGGAATAGCTGAGGTGGCATAATGATCGAGTACACGCAAAAAATCCGCGAGACCGCAAAAAGACTGCTTACAGACGGGATTGTGGACGTCTTCATAGGGTACAAGAAAGGCTCTGTGCCAATGATGAACGAGCCCGTCCTGGTGAGCGATCCCGGAGACGTGGAAGTGCTGCACTGGGACAGCAACTGCGGCCTGAATTTGTGCAATTACCTGACGGGGCGGACTGACAAGGTCGGCGTACTCGCCACCGGCTGCGTTTCCCGCAACATAGTCACCCATGTGATCGAGAATCAGGTAACCAGGGACCAGCTGCACATCGTGGGGGTCCCTTGCACCGGCATGATCAACCACAGGGCGGTCAAGCGGGCAGTCAAGCACCGCGAAATCACCGAGGTGATTGAGGAGCCCGGCTCGGGGCGATTCATCGTCAAAGGACCGGGATACGAGGAGACCTTCGAGAAGGCCGGCTTTCTTCAGCTCAACTGCGCCGTATGCCGTCACCGGAACCCGGTGGAGTATGACGAACTTGTGGCCGATGAGGTGCCGGAGCAGAAGTATGTTCAGGAGTTCAAGGACGTTGAGAAGATCGAGGCCATGGATCCCGACAAGAAGTGGGCCTTTTTCGAGCGTACAATTTCATCCTGCATTCGGTGCTACGCCTGCCGCAACGCCTGTCCTCTCTGCTACTGTCCGACTTGTTTTGTGGACGAGTCAAACCCCCAGTGGGTCGGAAAGAGCGTCGATCCCACGGACACCATGACCTTTCATTTCCTCAGGGCGTTTCACTGCGCAGGCCGATGTACCGACTGCGGGGCCTGCGAACGTGTCTGCCCCGTGGGCATTCCGGTTCGCCAGTTCACCAAGAAGCTCAACAAGGACTGCATCGAGCTGTTCGACTGGGAGGCGGGACTGAGCCTGGAAAGCCGGCCTCCGCTGGACGTCTACCGCAAGGAAGACCCCAACGACTTTATTCGTTAGGCCCCGGTCGGAAAGGATCATAAACTCTGCGCGTAAAGGAACATTCAATGAGTGCCAAGATATTCAGCAAGGACGAATGGGTAGGGGCCCTTGAAGGATTGAAGGACGACTACCGGGTGTATGTGCCCGTCA
>CAYVDE010000167.1:0-1855 GCA_964450535.1 uncultured Desulfobacterales bacterium | reverse complement strand
CGACAGGTGGCGGGAAAGATCTCGTCCAGAGTGGCCACGGACAAGCTCAAGGACAAGGATGTGAACAAGCTGTACGAAGCCCCTTTCTGGGAAGACGTGGCCTTTTCCTGCATCAACTGCGGGACCTGCACCTTCCTCTGTCCCACATGCTGGTGCTTCGATGTCCAGGACGAGGTTCAGAGGCTGCCCATGGTCGGAGATCGAATCCGTAACTGGGACTCATGTATGTTTCCTCTGTTCACCCTGCACGGATCCGGGCACAACCCGCGTTCCAAGAAGTTTGAAAGGGTTCGGCAGCGCTTTATGCACAAGCTCAAGTACTATGTAGATAAGTATGAAGACGGGATCCAGTGCGTGGGTTGCGGCAGATGCGTCCAGTACTGCCCCGTGAACATCGATATTCGGGAAGTCGCCGAAAAGATGAATTCACTCTGAGATCAGGATAGGCTCATAAGGCCGTTTTGCTCGACGCTCAAAAGGTCCAGGAATCAAGATCAACGATCAAGATACAGGGGGTGACCCATTGGAAAATCCGTATCTCCCATACCCGGTTCGCATTGACAATATCACCACGGAGACCGAGGACCGCAACCTGAAGACGTTCAAATTCGTGTTCATCAACCCTGAAGACGAAGCAAAATTCGCCTACACGCCGGGCCAGTTCGCTGAGCTGTCCATTGCCGGAAAAGGGGAGATCCCCATCGGAATTGCTTCATCTCCCACTGAAAAGGGACACATCGACTTTACCGTGAACAAGGTGGGTAAGGTCACGACCCATCTGCACAACATGAAAGAGGGAGATGTGATGGGGGTCCGGGGTCCCCTGGGAAACTGGTATCCCTGGGAGGAGATGGAAGGGAAGAACGTGGTGATCATAGGGGGAGGATTCGCCTTTACCACGCTTCGCTCCAGCATCGTCTACATGCTGCAGCCCGAAAACCGGTCCAGGTTCGAGAATATAACGGTGGTATACGGCGCCCGTTCGCCGGGCATGCTCCTTTACAAGGACGAACTCATGGAGTGGGAGAAACGGGACGACCTGGACATGCACATTACAGTGGACGGCACGGACGACCCGGACTGGAAGTACAACGTCGGTTTTGTACCCGCCGTCACCGAGGAGAAAGTCACCAGCGCCGAGAACGCAATAGCCATCGTTTGCGGACCGCCCATCATGATACGGTTTACCCAGCCCGTGCTGGAAAAGCTGGGTTTCCCGCCCGAGAACATCATACTTTCCCTGGAAAACCGCATGAAATGCGGTATAGGCATCTGCGGTCACTGCAATATCGGGGAGAAGTTCGTCTGCAAGGACGGGCCTGTCTTTTCCCTGGCCAGGCTCAAGGAGTTGCCGCCTGACTATTGATGCGGCCGAAGGCTGGAACAAGGGGACCCATGGGGAAGCAAAGCACAATATCTTTTATAGCCGGAGACACCCAACTCGTCGGCGACATTCAGAGCAATGCCCGCCTTATGGTTGAGGGGAGCGTCAAGGGGAATATCCGTTGCTCCGAGTTGACTATCTCCCCGACAGGCCGGGTCGCCGGTGACCTGCAAACCGGGATCGCCTTTGTCGCCGGAAAGCACGAAGGAACAATCATAGCCCACAAGAAGCTCACGATTCACGCTACGGGCTCTGTTGAAGGGAAGATATTGACCCGAAGCCTCGTCATCGAGGAAGGGGGGTGCGTGGACGGGGACATCAAAGTGATGACTGCGGTCGACGAGTTCCCGGAATACACTCCCTAGATGGCGTAAAGGCCGTGATTCGTGTCGGTGATCCGTGTTTGCAGCCGGATTCTGTTTTTCCATCAAAGCCTAAAGCGGGCCCTTGCCCGCAACCTAACAGTGCTGC
>CAYVDE010000166.1:0-5297 GCA_964450535.1 uncultured Desulfobacterales bacterium | reverse complement strand
GGCTCGTCCCTGTTGGTTGAAGCCAGGGTCGTGCCGCGTCTGTCCATGATATAACAGACATCCGCCTGCAGTGCCCATCGGAAGTGATCCAGGAGACCGTTCACCAATTCGAGCTGCCCGGGCCGTTCAGGTTCTTCGAGGAACCTCTGAATCTCATACAGGCCGGTCATGATACGCGCGGCCTTGAGGTTTTGCTGGAGGCATGAAGAAAGGTGGTTCCTAAGGGTCTGGGCGCGGGCCACGGCCTGACGTTCAACCTCGTTGAGAGCGGACTCCTGCAAAGAGGCATAGTAGAGATACCCGCCGATTGACGTTGAGAGAAAGGCAAGGAGACTGAGGAAGACCAAAATGGATCGGATCTTCATGCGAGGCTGAACTCCGCCTGCCGGTTCGATCTGGGCGATCTGCTGGATCCGCACAGATCGAGCGACATTTGATTCAGGAGTGAGTCTTGACCATGATTTGAGTTTTACCCCTGATAGGGACGGGGGTCAACAAGTTCGTAAAACCACAAGCCCTGCCAGGCCCTGACTCAGAAGTGCGATTGACCCTGGTTCCTCTTTTATGTAGGGTATGTTATCCCTTTTTTTCGTATCGAACCTGAGAGGCATTTAAAGCTCGACAAAGATCCGTAGCTGACAAGAAAAGTGTGCTATACAACTTGAAAAAATCGACCTGCCAATGGACAAATACGACAACAGGATCAATTTAATGGCAAAGCAATTATCGGAGAGGAAATCCTTTGATCAATCACCTCAGGGAAGCGTAACTGAGCATGCGGGCCTTCCCGAGGTCCGGCTGCCCATAGGGGCCCTTGATCTTGAGACAGGACTCTACTGCACGAGCTACGGGGAAGTGCCGGATGCCCTGCGTGAATCCATCCTCAAAATCGGCATTATCAATCCCCCGCTCGTACATAGAAATGAAACCGGTTCACGGGGATGGGACGTGGTGACCGGTTTTCGCCGGCTTCGCGTCCTTTGTGCCCTTGGGTGTGAGACCTGCCAGTGCCGCGATCTGGGAAGTGCTCCCCGGCCGCCGCTCGAACTGCTTCTAATGGGGTTCTGCGAAAACCTTTCCACCCGCCGCCTGAACGAGGTCGAAAAAGCCATGGCCCTGTCAAGGCTTTCAACTCTGGTCCCACGAAAGGCCCTGCTCGAGGAATATATGCCGCTCCTGGGACTGCCTTCAAGGCCCGACCTGCTGAATTCCTATATGGCACTTAACACGGCAGAGGCTCCGGTGAGAAAGGCAGTGGCCGGGGGCAGGCTCAGCATGAGAGGTTTCGAGGATTTGCAGGCTTTCAGTCCGGACGATCGCGTCGAGGTAGTAAAATGTATTGATAAGTTAAATTTTAACTTTAACAATCAGATACAATTTATTAATATAATATGTGATTTAATTAAAATTAAAGGTGCAGGAGCGAGAGAAATTCTGTCCTCGGAACCCTTCTGCTCGACCCTCTCACAGGCAAATATAAATGTACCTCAAGCAGGGAGCCGGCTCCTCGATCTCCTTCGCCGCCTGCGCTTTCCATCCCTTGAAAAGGCTGAACGGGTATTCCGGGAACGCGTAAAAAGGCTGGCTTTTCCTCCGGGCATCCAAGTGCACCATCCACCTTACTTTGAAGGGCCTCATTTTCGTCTCGAGATCACGTTTCAAAACGGAATGGAGCTGAGGGACAGGTTGTCCCGGCTTTCAGCGGTCAAGGGGCTTGAATCCCTGGGTCCGCCCTGGGAAACGGGAGGAGAATGAGACTCCACGGAATCCGACGCCTGTTCATGGACACGAATGCGGCCTCACATCCCCTGGCTCGACAGGTCTTAAGACGCATGGCACCCATGGTCCCGGCCCTGTCTTCCGAAGACCGGGCCCCTGAGTCCTATGATGACCCTGCCGACCCGGACATGGACAAAGAGACGCTCCGCCTGATGTCCTTCCCCGGCGAACTCCTGAAACCCTGTCCTGGAACAGGGAACGATTATATCTGTTGCGGGTATCAGATTCTGAATGTAGGGACCAACTGCCCCCTTGACTGCTCCTATTGCATCCTTCAGGCCTACATGAACAAGCCGTCCCTCCGTCTGTTCGTCAACCTTCCCGAGGCGCTTCCCGAAATCGCAAGGCGTATCGATCTTGATCCTTCCAGGCTCTGGCGGATAGGGACGGGTGAGTTCACCGACAGCCTGGCCCTGGACTCCATAGCCGGCTGGAGCCAGTGGCTCCTCCCTTTTATGGCGCAGAGGAAGAACGCCGTTTTGGAGCTCAAGACCAAGACCGATCAGATCGGAGGCCTTATCGCATCCCCGCACCGGGATCGCATAATCGTGTCATGGTCCTTGAACAGCCCGTGGATCGTGTCCAGGGAAGAGCATGGGGCTCCGAGCCTGGAAACTCGTCTTCGCGCTGCAGCCCGATGTCAGAAAGAGGGTTTTGTGGTAGGGTTTCATTTCGACCCGCTTTTTCTCCACCCTGAATGGAAAGACGGGTATCGGCGGGCCCTGGACCTGATCGACAGGCACATAACTCCTGAAAACGTCATCTGGGTAAGCATGGGGGCCATGCGTTATATGCCCGGGCTCAGGCCCGTCATTCACCGCCGCCACCCTGATACCGAAGTCCTAAACGGTGAGTTTGTCCGCGGTATGGACGGGAAGATGCGGTATTTCAGACCGCTTCGTACGGAACTTTATGGTTTTCTAAGAGAGCTGCTCACAGAATGGCACCCGGACGCCGGCCTCTATCTGTGCATGGAGAGCCATGAAGTCTGGAAGGCGTCCATGGGCTGGTCTCCCAAGACCTCCTCCGGCCTGGCGCACTTCCTGGACGGGCGTGTGCGAAAGCTGTTTTCCATTAATTCAGGTTGGAGTTGATTTTACATATGCCGGTGGGATATGGTGGCCGCAACTCTCAGAGGGCAGGGGACAGGCTGTCCTGAGAAAATCGCCGATTCGGAGGAACACGCCATGGAATTCAAGGAAAAAGTTCAGGATGCACTGAATAAGGTACGCCCCTCTCTTCAGGCGGACGGCGGCGACGTTGAACTCGTCGATGTAGACGAGCCCGCAGGTCTGGTCAAGGTGAGGCTTCAAGGCGCTTGTGCTGGATGTCCCATGTCGCAGATGACATTGAAAATGGGGATCGAGAAGGTGCTCAAGCAGAGTGTCCCGGAAGTCAATCGCGTTGACTCGGTCTAAACTTGCCGCCCGTCAGGCACCTTGAAAAAACGGGGCAACAGTCCGTCTGTAGGTCCGCCCTCTTTAAGAGAGGGCCATATGTGAACTCCATCCTTGTCCCGTCCTCAACTGCCGGGACGCGAAACAAAAAGAAAAGGAGGTCGAAACAGATATGGAAATTAAGAAAATCGGCGTAGTGGGTGCAGGTGCCATGGGAAATGGAATCGCTCAGGTTGCCGCTCAAATCGGCTGTGACGTGGTGCTCCGTGACATCAAGGACGAGTTTGTGGAGCGGGGAATGAAGGCCATCGACAAATTCCTCTCGAGGAGCGTGGAAAAGGGAAAACTCGAGGCATCCGAGCGGGACGCCATTCTCGGAAGGATCAAGGGAACCACGGACATGGGCGATCTCAAGGACGTGGATTTTGTCGTGGAGGCGGTTATCGAGGATCTGGAGCTGAAAAAGGGCGTTTTCAAGGAACTGGACGACCTTTGCAGGCAGGAAGTGATTCTTGCTTCAAACACATCCTCCATGTCCCTTACGGAGATTGCTGCGGCCACGAATAGACCGGACAGGGTCTGCGGCATGCACTTTTTCAACCCCGTGCCCCTTATGAAACTCGTAGAGGTCATCCGCGGCTTCTCCACCAGCGATGAGACCGTGGCCGTCACAACAGAACTGGCCCAAAAGATGGGAAAGGTCACGGTGGAGGTCAAAAAGGACAGTCCTGGTTTCATCGTGAACCGGATCATGATCCCCCACATGCTGGAGGCCATAAAGATAGTGGAAGAGGGGATTGCGTCCATAAAAGACGTGGACATTGCAGTGAAAAACGGCCTCAACTATCCCATGGGCCCGTTTGAGTTGATGGACCTCACCGGGATAGACATCGCCTATTTTGTCAACGAATACTTCTACAAGGAGTTGAACAAGGAATCCAAGTGGGTTTCGCCCAACCTCCTTAAGACCATGATCCGCGCCAACAAGCTGGGCCGCAAGACCGGCGGAGGGTGGTACGACTACAGCTAGGCACGGTTATCCAAACAAAAAAGGCAGTCCGTTTGATTCCGGGCTGCCTTCTTTATTATTTTTGGGGAGGCGGCCTTTTCGGGCAGAAACCGAAAAGGGGTCATATTCTCCGCTTTGATTACTTGTTCTTATGCCGGGATCGTTTTTTCAATTTGCGGTACTTGTGTTTCCGAATCTTTTTTCGCCGCTTTTTCACTACACTGGCCATTTAAGTCCACCCCCAAGGAAAATAAAGAATAATTAATATCAACTCGAGAAGGGTATTGTCAAGCAAAGATTTAATGACGCCCGACGGACTTTTTAAGAGGCCATCAGTCTTGCAAGGTTTGGCATTCACTCAGTTTACATAATATATATTATCAGACGTTATCCGCTCGGGCTCTTTTCTCCTGCTTTTCCTCGTAAAGGGCCCGGTCCGCCGCGTCCACCAGTTCGGTTTCGCTCATGTTTCCGTCAAAAAGCTCGACCCCGAAGCTGGCTCGAATCTTACCGTACTCGTTGAATCCCTTTTTGAGGCGGTCCACGATAGTTGCAGCCACATCAGCATCGGCGTCGATCAAGATAATAGCGAACTCGTCTCCGCCGTACCTGTATCCGGTGTCCACGCCTTCACGTATGCACTTGCGGATAATGTTTCCCACATCGCGAAGTATCTCGTCCCCGGCAAGGTGACCGTGCTCGTCGTTGTAGGCCTTGAAGTCGTCCAGATCGAGGAGAATGACGGCCAGGCTCTGGTTCTGGCGCCCGGCGCGCACCAGCTCTTCCCTGAGGCGATTGTAGAACCGCCGGTGATTGTACAGGCCTGTCAGGGAATCCGTCACCGAAAGACGGTTCAACTCCTCCATAAGAGTCCGCTCGTTGATGATCCGCCTGATTTTGGCCTCGAGTTCTTCTATGTCGAACGGCTTTTTTATAAAGTCGCTGGCCCCGGCATTTATCACGTCGACATAGCGATACCCTTCGGAATATCCCGTCATGGAAATGATTCCCAGATCCGGGTATCGGCCCCTGGCCTCCCTGATCAGGTCCATTCCATCCATCTCCGGCATCTTCATGTCTGTGAGTAAAAATGTGAACGGCCTATCTTCAAG
>CAYVDE010000165.1:0-5447 GCA_964450535.1 uncultured Desulfobacterales bacterium | reverse complement strand
TCAGGACCGAGAACCCCAGAAACCGATTGATTCTGGAACTCATGGCCCGAAGCGGGATGAGCATTGGAGAAGTTCTCAGCTTGAGAGGGGAGGATATCGAGGACCGGAGGATTTCTTTGACCAATCCAAAGAGCGGAGCGGAGTTGGGGACGCACTTCTTGCCAGGTTAAAAGCGAAGTATGCCCTAACAAGACCCCTTGCCATCCCTGCTCTTTGAAATGCCCCATCAAACCACATCCACTTCCCCGCATCCATCACTCTGCCCCCAACGAGCTTTTTCCCGGCCACTACATATTGTAATGCGCTTCTTTTTGACGCCCAAAGATACCTTCCGATAACCTGCTACTCAAAAAGCAACTTCCTATTCCTTCACTGCTCAAATACTCATTGGCTCTTTTCGTCAGATGAATAAAGCGTGTCCTGAAAAAACTCCCACGCACTAAGCCTGGATCGCAGCCGATGCTTTTAAATGCCGCTTTACGTAACCAGCCCGGTGGTCGACGAGGTTAACGAGAGCCACGATGAAAACGAACTGGTAGAGCTCGGACTGATTATCATCGAGGCCGAAATCGAGGATGTATATGCCGCCAGTAACCGATTCGGCCCTTTTTCGTTCGAAGAGCCAACACCACGATCTCCAGAGCTTTATAGGATGGGATCTTCACCGAGCTCCAGGGAATCAATACATAAAAGAGGCGTCCCTTCGAATAAACGTCTCACGTCATTACATCCCCCGCCCATTAGACTCTATAAAATGATGAAATCTGATGAACTATTGTGTGGGACCATTGATAATACACTTCAAAAAGAGGAGGCAGTAGTAGAGGGCAGCGCAAGCTTTGCCCTGGTCCCGACGGACTTCAACATGCCGGAGATGGATTGACGCTCGTCGAGAAGATCAAGTGTGTCTCGCCGGATACCCCCATTATCATGATGACCCGAGCGGATGGCCCAGAGCTCAAGAGACTGAAAGAAAGCGATTGTGTGGCGTGCCTTCTGAAAAAGCCCTTTCACTGGGAGGACCTGAACGAGGCGGTAGCGAATGCATTGGCGGGAAACCCGGATTTTTCCATGCAAGGGCTTATACCGAATGCAATCATTCCATAGGGACAATACAGGATTCAACCCATTCCAAATCTTTCCGGGGAACCTTATTCTTCCTTAAAAGGCATCCTCGTCAATGGAATGGATTCATGGAAGCATTAGGAAGTAAAAGCAGAAAGGAGGAAATATGAGGCCCGTATTTCGACAAACGGCAAAGACGGGAGCTCTGACAGCGGGGCTCGCTTTGTTTGCCTTCAGCGCTTTTTCCCAAGTGCCGAAGGATGTGGACCCCAACCCAATGACGTACATGGAGGTGGTTATCGAAAAGAGTTTCCAATCTATCATGGAAAAGGACGTGGCGGAGAAGGCCGAGGTCATGAAGCGTCAGATACAGCTTCTGGAAAAACGCTACGACCTGAGCGACCGGCCCTCAAAGGTAATGATGTCCGCCGGTCGCAAGCCTGTTCAGAAAGGCGTGCGGGTCAAGCTTCCTCAAGGAATGACGTGGAAAACACTGGCTGCGATGCCCCCTGAGGAGATCCGAAAAAATGATCTTTTTCCCGTGGGTTTTTTGCCCCTTCCGCATGTAAAGCACGAAACCGGGGGCCAGGTCTTTCCGGAGGAACAGATCAAGGAAATAGAAAAGATGGAGCGTCGCTCCCTTGAGCGCTTTGACGTGGATTTCGATTTTCCGGAGCATCTGATTCCCGAATTTCCGCCTCCCATCTTTCTTACAACCAGACCGGAACTGGGAGATGTATCCCAGGGAAAGCTTCTTTCCATCAAGAACTACTATGAGATCATGCATGGGATCCTGACCCCGGTCCAAATGGAAGGCCTTAGGCTGCTCCTCACCCCTTTTCCTCAGCAACAGTTCAACCAGACCGAGGACCGCAAAAGCGAAGAACCCAGCCTTGGCGTGTCCTGCCTGGATTGCCATTCCAACGGCCACACGAATGCCGCGTTTCACCTGAATCCCGATACCCGCCCCCAAGCCGCGCGTTTCAGGCTCGACACCATCAGTTTGCGGGGTTTGTTCAACCAGCAGATACACGGCTCCAAGAGGTCCTTGCGCTCGATCGAGGATTTCACGGAGTTCGAGCAGCGCACCGCCTATTTTGACGGAGATCATGTGATCGCCGCCAAGAAGGGCGTGAACCTCCCGGATCGGGCCAGCCAGGTGGCCATGATGGCACAGATGCAAAACCTCTTCGATTTCCCGCCGGCCCCGAAACTCAATGTTTTCGGCGAGCTGGATCCTGACAAGGCAACCGAAGAAGAGCTGCTCG
Organism: uncultured Desulfobacterales bacterium; assembly: GCA_964450535.1. GTDB lineage: Bacteria > Desulfobacterota > DSM-4660 > Desulfatiglandales > HGW-15 > JAIPEI01. Next base: position 3,114 of record CAYVDE010000165.1, on the reverse strand, counting down.
GCCAGGATGTCTTCCACGGCAAGGGAAGATGCGCGGTATGTCATCCGGCGCCCTTTTATACGGACGACAAAATGCACGACCTCAAGGTGGATCGATTCTATGAGCCGAGATTGAGCAACGAAAAGTGGATTACAGGGGTAGGGCCGATCAAGAGCTTCACCCTGCGCGGCATCAAGGATTCACCCCCGTACCTCCACGACGGCCGGCTGTTGACCCTGGAGGATACGGTGGAGTTTTTCAACATCGTGACGGGCGTGAACCTCACGGAAGAGGAGAAGAAAGCCTTGGTGGCATTCATGCTGTGTTTGTAGCGACTGGGATCACTGATATGATTCTGATCTCATTTTTTTCTGCTACTGAAGGCTGAACTCTGGCCCTCTGTGCCGATGCAACTGAGACACCTACCCCTTGAAAAATTAGTGTAGGGCGGGTAGGAGACAAAGCATGATGGTACATACAGATGAAAGAGTTTCGAGCAAGGGCAGCGGGGTAACGGAAGGAGTCCGTAGGACGACTGGAGTTACCCCGCTGGGCGCGAACCTGAACCCTCCCGATCCGGAGGTCGTGGAAATGAAACCGCGCCGAAAAGTCACTGATTTATGGTGAAAGCATGCCTATGCAATACGAAACCCCGGTGTGGTAACAGAGGAAATAGTCCCGCTTTGAGGTCTTCTGTAGGGTCTTCCATCGGCTCTCACGGAAGCCGGTAATTAAACTGCCGGCCTTCTGGAACTCATTCCACGTGACACCGGAAAAGAGGTCAAGCCAGTAATTACACTTCACCGTAACGCCTTATCGTATCATGGCATTTCGGGGTGGTCCGAAATCGTCGGTATTCCGTTGCAATCCTTGAACGTTGCTCTCCATGCGATTATGCTCCCATCCGTTGACGGCTGCGGTGTCATCAAGATCAGTCAATTGACTCGGTTGACCAGGAAACACTCCCATGCTTGACGCCAATGAACATTAGAAGGCGAAGCGAAAGCCTGCCAGGAAAAAGAGCTGTTCGGAATCCGCGCCACCGGCCTCTGCGATGTTGCCGGCTTCTCCAACGAGGAACCGGTAGCGAAGGCCGAAATATGGAGCAAACCCGCGCTTGATCTCATAACGCAGGCGCAGGTCAAGCTTGACGTCGGTCATGCCCGCGCCGAGGCTGCGTTCGGGAATATCCTGAAAGGCAAATCCTATTTCGGCCCGCGGCTGAAGCACCAGGCGCTGGGTGATGCGGAGGTCGTACTCGGCTTCGATCTCTAAGGTGACATCACCGTCTTCGGAGATGTAGAGCGAGCTATCAAGCTCGAATTTGTAAGGTGCCAGGCCCTGCAGCGCGATCACGCCGGACCACCGGTCTTCGTAGTCGTCTTTGCGCCACTCGTTGGCGTATTGCACGCCGACCTGAAAGTCCCAGAACGGCGTGATCAGGCGGGAATAGAGCAGGTCGGTTTCCATTTCCCCCTCATCCGGACCGTCGAAGACCGCCTCGCCCTCGTTCTTCCACCAGAACTTGTTGAAGTCGCCGCCGATCCAGCCCTGGGCCTCCCATCCGAGGTGATCGGCCGTCTCGTCGTCGGTCGCAACGCGATACTCCAGCTGCTCGAACAGGGTGAAGGCGTAAAGCTTGTCATCGGGTATCGGTTCGGGGAAGTCGCTGGGCGGCGGTGACTCGGCGAAGTCGAACACCTCCTCCAGCGTCATGCCTTCTGGGATCGCCGGTTCGATCTCCGGAGCTCGGGGCGCGGATTCGTCATGCTGTGCGGCCCATTCGCCGTGCATCGAGCGATCCGCCGTGCTCGGGGCGTCGGACTCATCCTGAGCCCGTGCCGGGGCGGCAAACACCAGCAGCATCGCGAGCACGACCATCTTCCGGGGCCTGGGATTACGACTTGACATTGATCGAACCTCCTTCCAGCGAGCGGACGACGGCGACGGTGCGGAACATGCCGGCCTCCATGTGATAAAGCAGGTGGCAATGGAACGCCCACTGTCCCGGCGCATCGGCGCTGATGTCCACGGTGAGCAACTCCGCCGGCTGGACGATCACCGTGTGTTTGCGGGGGTTGTCGCCGTAGTCCTCGCCCCCCGCGTAGAGGTCCATCCACATGCCGTGCAGGTGGATTGGGTGGCTCATCATGGTGTCGTTGATCATGTTGATCCGCAGTCGCTCGCCGTACTGGAAGCGGACCATGTCCGACTGTGACCACTTCTTGCCGTCGAAGCCCCAGATGTACTTGTGCATGTTGCCCGTCAGATGCAGGTCGAATTGACGCGTGGGCGGCCGCCGATCATAGGGTTCTTCCAGCGCACGCAACTGGCTGTAGGTCAGCACGCGCCAGCCGTCGTCGCCAAGCCCCGCACCAGGATAGTCGAGCCGGCGATATGCCGTTTGAGCCATGGTGATGCTGGCCGGGCCGTGCTGGTCAGGGCCGTGCTTGATACGCTGGATCAAGTTGGTCGTGGGCAATTCCTTCCCATGCCCATCGCCGGAAGCGTGAGGCGGCATGTTCTGATTCATGCCCTCATTGTCCTCACCGTCCATACCCTTCATCTCGCCGTGCATCATCATGCCCATGTCTGCCATGGTGAGCATGGGCCGGCGACGCTGTTCAGGCACGTCCGCCGGCATTCCTTGTCTCGGAGTCAGGGTGCCGCGTGCATAACCGCTGCGGTCCATGGTCTCCGCGAACAGGGTGTATGCCCGTGAGTCCGGCAGCGTCACGATCACGTCATATGTTTCGGCCACTGCGATACGAAACTCGTCGGTCTCCACCGGCTTGATGTTCTGACCATCTGCCTGCACGACTGTCATCTGCAGGCCGGGGATGCGGACATCGAAGAAAGTCATCGTGGAGGCGTTGACGATCCGCAGGCGCACCCGCTGGCCTGGTTTGGCGATGAACGTGGGGTTCTCGTGGGCCGCCTTGCCGTTCATCAGGTAGGTATAGGTTGCTCCGGTAATGTCGGCGATGTCGGTCGGATCCATCCGCATTCGGTCCCACGCCAGTCGTTTCTCAAGCACCTCGATCAGCGACATGCCGGTCGCCTTCATCTGATCGTCGATATTCGCCAGCGTCGGGCGCTGGAAGTTGTAGTAGCCCTCCATGGTCTTGAGCTTCC
>CAYVDE010000164.1:0-5534 GCA_964450535.1 uncultured Desulfobacterales bacterium | reverse complement strand
AGACGAAAAACGTTCTGGAAACAAAAAGTATTATTGGCGCGTGATTGTTATTGTTTGAAAACTCGCTCTAAGAGCTCAGGTAACTGCGAAATACGTGCCAAAGGGTTTCCTTGATTGAGCGTTGATGTCAGGCGATCCGTATACTAAAAATTGTCATAAAATATAGGCGGTTACACCGCATGTGATATTAAGGGGATATCAGGCTGGGTGGGTGTAGGGGTGCTCCGGGTGGTCCTGAGAACAAAAAGCCGTCTGAGGAGCCGTCAACTCCCCAAACGGCGAGATACGAATTGCGGCACTTTATTCAAAGACAAATAATGCTTGAACTAAAAATGGCGTCCCCAAGGGGATTCGAACCCCTGTCGCCGGCGTGAAAGGCCGGTGTCCTGGACCTGGCTAGACGATGGGGACGCAATCGATGAAGCCCGGACTGCGTTTTCATGGCCACCGCCGGGGCGTTCGCCCCAAATGGGCCCTATTGGTGATCCGTTCTGGTGGGCCGTACAGGAATCGAACCTGTGGCCAACGGATTAAAAGTCCGCTGCTCTACCAAACTGAGCTAACGGCCCCAAAAAAGATTAAGTTTAACATTCATAAGGGGCTGTGTCAAAGAAAATTCGGGTTGTCAACGCGGCCTTTTCGCTGCTTTCAATGACTCCCTTAAAGGTCCTTCCCGCTCAAAGAGGTGCAGGCGGATCAAATCCAGTTCCTCTTTGTCGGGCATGTAGGGATAGTTCCACTGGTGTACGTCGGGGAGGCAGTTCCCGAATGGACGGTTACACGCCACCTCGTTGTCAGGCCCGAGGCACCCCGTGGTCATGAAGGGCCGTCCGCGGTCAACAATCTCCCATAAAAAATCCTCACTCACTCCGAAGTCAAGGATTCTTCCTTCTTGGTCGAAGCGCATGTCGTCGACGGTGCTCAATTTTTCTTCGATAACGTACCGGGACAATTGTATTCGGAGATATGTCGGCCAGGGGGGCTGTGGCCGATCCGCAAGAAGCGAGCCCTCTTCGGCGAAAAAAGAGAACAGGTGATTCACGATACCCATCTTAAAGAGGCGGTCCATCAGAAGGACCATCTCCTGCTCGCTCTCTCCCATGCCCACCATAAGGTGCGCCCCGACATTGGGCGGACCGAAGACCTCCAGGCCTTCCTCCAGGGCCGCCCAGTACCTGTCCCAACTGTGCGGGCCTTTGACCCCGCTTCCCCTGTATTTTTCGAACAGTTCGGGGGTGGCCAGATCCAGGGCGATTCCCAGTTTGTCCACTCCTGTATCCCGCATTGCCTCGAAGTCTTCTTTCGAGAGTATGGTCGGGCTGCACAGGACGGACAGAGGCAGATCCGTCTCCCGGCACAGCCTTTGGGACATGGCCAAGGTGTCGCGGCGGCACTTGCCGTTGGTGATCATGGAGATGCAGGTGCGTTTTACGTAGCCGGGGGCCGAGTTGACGGCCTCGATTAGTTCATCAAGGGGGAAAACAGGCCAGTCCACGTGGATGAAGCTTTTTTCCCGGTAGGAGCCCGGCCGCTTCCTGGCCAGCCCGCAATAGGCGCAGTTGGCCGCACACCCCTCAGGATAGTGCACCAGCAGGTTGACGCAGCGGTTTACCGCTCCTCTGTACATGCGTCCCCGCAGCAGGCCGAGAGAGATGGCTGAGGCCTGGCTGATCTTGGCTACTTCAGGGCTTCGGGTATTTTTTAAACTGCTCACAGTCTTACCTGGTTTTCTTTGGCCTTCAAGACGGCCCGGGTGAGGGTTGGGACGTCCAGTCCGTAAATCATGTCCTCTTTCCAGACCCGTGCCAGGTTTTCCGATATTCGGTCCTCGCGGGCGGTGGTCCACTTCAAGGCCTTTTCCAGCCGGTTCACATCCTCGGTTGTGGAAAAAAAATCTCCGGTAATGAGGACGTTCTCGATGGAGGCCCCGGAAAGAGAGAGGTAGATTTCCAGGAGGCCGCCCCGGGTCTTTACCCGGCCCACACCCATGCGGGATCGAGGGTGCTTGTGGGAAAAGATCCAGTCATGCCGGGTATAGCGATTGTCGATGAATTCCTGAACGCTCTCCTTCTCCCACTGGTCCGGCTCATCTTCCTCGAACCGTATGCCGAAGCCCGCTTCAAAGGCCCCGGCCACCGCATCCATGACCGGCTCCACACCCACCTGCCCGCCTGCGGCGGTCCGGACAGTGGTCATCCTTTCGCTGAAACAGCTGTACCCCTTGTCGCTAAGCTTGATGAGCGGGGTGTTCATGATGTCCAGCATGAGTTCCACATCAAAGTCCACAAGAAGGCTCGTGTGAAAGAGCAGGCTTTTTCCCACCTCCGACGCCGCTGAGAGACCGGCGATCTTCCTTCCCGCTACTTCCAGGTCGTTTCGGGGCTGGAAATAGGACCGTATTCCAAAACCGGCCAGGGCGTCCGACAGTATCCGGCTCATGGTGGTGAAAAGGCCGGCTACGCCGCCTCCGTTCAGGCCCGGATGGTCCAGCTCGATTCCCAGCCCCAGCGAGACGACTTGGGGCCCCATTATCACGGTGCCTCCGCCGGTGCTCCGCCTGTTCACCTCAATGCCCCTGGCCTCACAGCGATCCAGCCGCAGGGCCGCCTCGATGTCCTGGTATTTGCCTACAATGGCGGAGGGGACGAAGCTATACAGATGCAGTATGGGGCACGATCCGTGAAGGGCCACGGAACGGGGCAGCGTGTCGTCTACGGCCAGGCCCTCCGCAGTGCTCAGGGTCCTGGCCGTGTTTCGGAACAGACGCCATGTTTCGGTCATAGTGTTACGCCTTGGCCTTCTCCTCTTCAGCCCGCTGAATCTCTTTTTCGATAAACGCGGCCAGGGCGTCACCCTGCATAAGGTTTTCGAGGTCGCCTTCCAGGTCCTCGGCCTCGATCACCAGAATCCAGCCCTTGCCGTAAGGGTCCGTATTGATGAGGCTGGTGTCGTCCTCCAGGTCTTCGTTGACCTCTATGATCTCGCCTGAGACCGGAGCTACGAGCTTTCCGATCCACTTGCGGGACTGGATCTTGCCGCATACCTCACCCTGGCTCACGTCGTCTTCCTCTTCAGGGAGGTCTACGAACACGATGTCGCCGGCTTCCTTCTGGAAGAAGTCGTTCATGCCCACTGTGACCTTTTTCCCGTCCAAACGCGCCCAGCTGTGCTCTTCATGATAGTAGAGATCGTCCGGCATGTTGTATCCCTTGATGTCAGCCATGGCCTGTATCCTCCTTCTGGTTTGGAATAATGCGGGGGCCGGAGTGCTGAACCCCGGCGGTTGCCTGGTGATTACTCCGGCGCGATCGTTTGCTGCCGGTTATTATTACGGCCTATACCCACGATGAATCCTTAGCACGGATGTCTTTACAGTTCAAGACGAAGGTCGTTTAAACCGGGCCTTTACGGCCCGGGCGTGAACAGGGAGGCCCTCTGCTTCGGCCAGTGTGATGATGGTGTCTTTCAGGCCCTCCAGGCCTTTTCGGCTCAGGTACTGAAAAGTGGGCTTTTTGACAAAGTCGTCCACCGAGAGGCCTGAGAACATGCGGGCCGCCCGTCCGGTGGGAAGGACGTGGTTGGTGCCCGAGGCATAGTCGCCCGCCGGCACCGGGGCGTAAGGACCCATGAAGATGGACCCTGCGTGCCGAATGCCGGCCAGGACGATGAAGGGATCCCGGGTGATGATCTGGAGGTGCTCCGGGGCGTATTCGTTGGCGAACTCCACTGCCTGGACCAGGTCACGCGCAACGAGTACTTTTCCGTGGGCCGCCACCGAGGCCTCGATTATCTCCCGCCTGGGGAGGGTGCGGGCGGAGTTGTTTATCCTGTCGCAGACCCGGACGGCCAGGTCCGGCGAAGTGGTTACCAGTACGGCTGCGGAGTCCGGATCGTGCTCGGTCTGGCTCAGGAAGTCTATTGCCAGAAGATCCGCCTCTCCGGTCTCGTCCGCCAGGATCAGGGACTCGCTCGGACCTGCAGGAGAGTCTATGCCCACCTCGCCGAAGACAACCATCTTGGCGGCGGTCACGTAACGGTTGCCCGGACCCACGATCTTGTCCACTTTCGGTACGGTCTCGGTGCCGTAGGCCAGTGCCGCGATGCCCCAGGGGCCGCCCATGCGGAACACTCGATCGCAACCGGCGATGTCCAGGGCCACCAGGGTGGAAGGAGAAACGGCCGAGCCCTCGCCCGGAGGAGTGGTGGCCACGATCTCACGCACCCCGGCCACCCTGGCCGGAATTACGGTCATTAGGGTGGTGCTCGGATAGGCGGCCCTTCCTCCCGGCACATAACACCCCACCCTATCCAGGGGCCGGGTGATCCTTCCTGCCATTACTCCTTCGGCGATTTCCACGGACCACATCTCCCTGTCGAGCTGGGCCTGGTGAAACCGGGTGATATTCGAGGCCGCCGCTTTAAGGGCCTCCACGGTCCGTTCTTGCACAAGGTCGTACGCATCCCGGATTTCCCCGGAGGAGACCTCCAGGGAATCCATCTCCAGGTCCTGACCGAGGCCCCTGTGGCCCTCCACAACGGCGAGGTCCCCTCTTTGGCGCACATCATTCACGATTCCGCGGACATAGTCGTACTCGGACGATACGTCCTCCATGGATCGCCTCAGAAGTGCGGACCTTTCTTCGGGGGTCAAATCGTCGATACGGCAAGGAGTAAGGTTCATGAGGGTCTTCTCCTTTTAAGGCAGTAGTCGGTGAGCGCGTCCAGGGTGCTCGGGAAGGCAAGTTCACCCCAGGGGATCTCTTCCGGCCGCACAAGCCGGGCCTCTGTGGTTTCGTCTCCGGCGAAAAGGGTTCCGGAAACCTGTTCGGCCGTGTATACCACTACGGCCACGGTCTCCCCGGGGTATGAATAGACCCCCAGAAGATCCCTGATGCGCGTTTGAAGGCCACACTCCTCCTCGGTCTCTCTTAGGGCTGCGGCCTGGACTGTCTCACCCCGGTCGACATATCCCCCGGGCATCACCCAAAAACCCCTGCGAGGCTGAATTCCGCGGCGCAGCAAGACGATGGAACCATCGATTTCCACAATGGAGCATGCCACCAGTTTCGGGTCCAGGTAAAGCGGCGTTTTGCATACGGAGCAGACAAAGCGGTCCGGTTCGCCCGGTTTCAGCTTTCCGGTCTCGAGCCTGCCTCCGCAGGTCGGGCAGAAACGGAACGCCTCAGAACTCGTCATGGCCGGCATCTCCCGGGTTCTCGGGGACGGTCCTGGTCACTGAAGGCATGTGACCGCGCATTACTCCCCCGGAGGAGGTGAGCCAGAGGAAATCGGCGATCTCGGAGGGGAGAGGGGTCTTTTCTCTGAGCGAATAAGGTAATATCGTCACTGAGGCCACCGGGATTCGTTTCGCCACCCGGCTGGGAATCCCGAACCGGTAAACCAGGTGACCGTTTCCTGCGAAGGCTACGACCTTTCGGTGATGCCTCCCGGCTTCTCTGAAATAGCTCGCAAGGTTTTCGGCCATGAACTCTTCGTACACGCACTGGGCCTCATAGAAGAACTGGAAGTTTGGA
>CAYVDE010000163.1:0-5545 GCA_964450535.1 uncultured Desulfobacterales bacterium | reverse complement strand
AGTGCAGCCAGGATCACCAACGCCTGAACCAGCATGGCCGGCGTGAACACGCGTTCCACCAGCCACTGCCATCCCTCTGTGACCCATGTCAGAATCGTTTCCTGAGTCAGGAGCTCGTTCATGATCTCTCCTTCGGGGTACGGGCGCGGGTTTACATCCCGTCAATCCGCCCATGACCTCTGCGCCCGAATATCCGGCCGGCATCCGGGATCATACAGGAATCGATCCCGGGAGGCAAATCCTCAGGAAAGCCCGCAACCGGAGGCGCCAACTCTTTAACGTGCTGGCGAACCCGGAGAGGCTGTGGTATGGGGTATTTCTCGAGTCGGAAAGAGAAACGCTTTTTTCGGAGGACGGCATGGGACTTCTGAAGCTCTTTGCAGGAAAGACCCCGAAAGACCTGGAAAACAGGGGGGACGGCCTTTTCAAGGCAGGAGAGTACGGGCTCGCCAAGATGGAGTATGACAAGGGGCTGGACAAGTGCCGCAAGAAGTCTCCCCGGGACACGGAACAGGAAAAGCGCCTTGCTGACAAGGTCCGAAAGACTCGCGAGGCACTTGCCCTGCACCACAAGCAGGAAGGCCTGGAAATCCTGGAATCCGACTATGACGAGGCCGCCGAGGAGTGTTTCCGGCTTGCCCTGGCGCTCACAGAGGATCCGGACCTGGTCCGGGAGCTCAAGGCCCTTGTCGAACGGACCCGGCAGCGCAGGAAGCTGGAAGTCGTGCCCCCGGACCCCGACGCCGACCTCTTTGAAAATGACGGCGGTGAACCCGAGATGCCGCCTGACATCGACGAAGTCTTTACGGCGCTTTTGAGTTCGCTGCCCGTGCAGACCCGAAAGGTCTTTTTGAGCTATGGCGAAGCATTCAAGCAAGGGTATGTGGCGCTCAATGAAGGCATGTTCGACAAGGCCGTCGACCGGCTTCAGGAGGCCCTGGAGGAGAACCCGGACGGTGGCCGAATTCTGCCTGAGCTTGCCACTGCTTACCTGAACCTGGAAATGCACACCGAGGCATGGGACCTGGCCGAGACGTTTCTGGAGGCACACCCTGATGAGCTGCAGGGCTACCTTGTACTCTCCGAGGTCCTGTGGGCCCTGGGCGAGTACGATACCGCGATAGAGCGTCTGGATTCAGCTCCAGCCTCCCTGGCCGGGACCTTGCCCTTCCTGCTCCTTCGAGGTGAGACACTGCTCAAGGCCGGACAACCCGATGAGGCCGAACGCCTCTACAAAGCATTTCACGACACTGAGGGCTTCAACCCGGAAACGGCCCGGGCCCTGGCGGGGGTTTACGAGGCCATGGACAGAAAAGAGGAGGCCCGGGACATGTACGGCAGGCTCCTCAACGAGTGCAGCACCTGCGCCGGACCGAGCGATCCCTTTGCAAAGAGCCGTTTCGCCCTCTTGAGTTTCGAACTCGGGGAACGCACTCCCGCCCTTCTGAAGATCTTTCTGTCGCTGCTCCGGGAGGACCCTGATAACCGGGCAGACTACCACGACAGGATAAACAGCATACAATCCGCCCTGTAAACAATGGGGTCATTATCACTCCTGCCTGAGGCTGAAGGTGTAGCCGACACCGTAAACCGTTCGAATCACCTCCCTGTCTCCGAGGTGTGAGGCGATCTTCTTCCGCAGGTTCTTGACGTGCGTATCAATGGTTCGATCATATCCTTCGTAGGTGTACCCCTGGACCCGGTCCAGGAGTTCCTGACGCTGGAACACCCTGTCGGGGTGGGCCATGAGGGTCCTGAGCAGGGCAAATTCGTTTGGTGTGAGATCAAGGTCCCTGCCGGAAACAGTCACGCGGTGGGTGTCTTCGTCCAACGCAAAGGGGCCGGCATGAATTCGGCGGGGCGGGGCCTGAGGACGTGCCCTTCTCAGCACCGCCCTGACCCTTGCCACCACCTCTCTCGGGTTGAAAGGCTTGCACACGTAATCGTCCGCCCCCACCTCCAGCCCGATCAGACGATCCACGTCCTCCACCCGCGCCGTTACCATGATGACGGGGACATTACTCGTCTTTCGGATCTCCCGGCAGACCTCCAGCCCGTCCGCACCCGGCAACATGAGGTCCAGGATGATCAGGGCTGGAATGCCCTTCCGAAACTCATCCAAGGCCCGGTCACCCCGTTCCAGGCATGTCACCTTGTACCCCTCCCGGACCAGATAATCTCTTAACAGATCCGCAATTTTCGGTTCGTCCTCAACGACCCAGATATGCTCTTCGGCCATGTCTCCAGCCTCCGGTCGGTCAGCGTTCCCCGGTCCGCAAGGGCAGGGTGACGGTCAGCTTGAGTCCCTCTGTGCGGGCATGCCCCGCGCTTATCCCGCCCCCGTGGGCCTCTACGATCCGCTTTGCGATGGACAGGCCAAGACCGCTGCCCCCAAGGGCTCGGCTGCGGGATTTCTCAACCCTGAAAAGCCTGTCAAACAGCCGGCCCAGGGCCTCATCGGGCACGCCGGGAGCGGAGTCTTCGAAAGTGATCTCGAGGCTGTCCCCGCGCCTCAAGGCACTGATGTCAAGGGTTCCGGGGGCATCGGTGTACTGCAGGGTGTTCTGAAGCAGATTGGAAAACAACTGCCCTAGTTGTTCCTCGTCTCCTGTCACGGCCGCGGAATCGGCCCCTTCGGTGTCCAATCGAACAGCGATTCCAGCCCGGTTCATGGGCTCTCGAAACGCCTCCACACGGTGGCGCAGGATTCGGACGGCATCGATCCTATCGCGCCGAATCGTCAGGCCTCCCGAATCGGCCAGGGACAGGAAGTGCAAGGCCTCTACGAGCTTTGCCAGGCGGGCCACCTCGCCCTGCAGGGAATCCACTGCCCCGGGGGTCAGCGGCCGGACCCCGTCCTGAAGGGCCAGAATCTCACCCTGCAAAATGGACAGGGGGGTGCGAAGCTCGTGCGAGATATCGGATATCCACTGCCGGCGCATGGTCTCGTAGGATTCCAAGGTTTCAGCCATTCGATTGAAGTCGTCGGCCAAGCGGCCAAGCTCGTTTCGGGATTGCACCCCTATTCTAACGTCGAAACGCCGGGATGCGAGGGCCTGCGTCCCTTCCATCAATTCTTGGATGGGGACCAGGAACCGTCTGGAGAGAAGGACGGTGAGCACCACCGCCAGGAGAAACACGCCCGCACCCAGAAAGTAGAACATCCGGTACTGCTGTTCCAGAAACGTCCTCTCCAGAGGAGACCATTTCAAAGGCCGCATGCCGAGCCCCAGCCAGCCCACAGTCTCGCCCTCGACCCGGAGTTCGACCAGGTTCTCTGGGCCCTTGTCGCCGCGATGCCCGGCCAAAGGCCGTCTGTTCTCATCCAGGAGGAAAAGCCACGGCTGGGGGCGCGACCTTTCGGATTTCCTTTTTGGAGTGTCGGGTCCTCCGTGACCAGGACCGTTGTCCTCCGCCCCGTAGCCATCGCCCGCCCTTTCCAGCTCCCGCGCCTCGTCCACCAGGGCATTCCATGCGTTAGGATCCCTGCGAAGGCGGTCCCAGCCTTGCTCCCTTGCATGTTCCCCCTCCAGCAGCCGGCCCATATAAGGAAGCCTCTGGAGTTCCCTGCTGTGGATGTATTTGCTGAAACTCACATAAGAAAAATATCTGAGCCCGCCTATGGTCAGGGTCACCAGGGCAAGCGAGGCCAGCAGAAAGGCCCCGAAGATCTCAAATGAGAGTCGCGTGCGCATGCCCACCTCTATTCTCATGCCGAATCGATCTTGGAAAATTTAGTACACTTCAAACGGTTTTTCAAATCTTTTCAGCGTCTTCGCTGCTTCCTCACACTTCCTTCACAGGTTCTTCACAAGCCCGGCCGCGTTTTTTTCAGTTTCCACAGCATCCCCAGATTCTCTTCATATTTTCTTCACAATGGCCTCCTATCCTGAACACAAAAGGCGCCCGGAGAATATACTCCAGGCGAAGTGACCACTAGTTGCCGTGCCCTTTATGCGGCACGGCCTGAAAAAAGGGAGGAACGACATGAAAACCACCAGGCATTCTGCGATCAAAAGTATGGGACTCATGGGGACGGGCATGTTTGCTCTGACCCTGATCCTGCTCTCGGGAGTCGCCTGCGCAGGCCCCCGCCACATCGATGGCAGGCGGGTGGAACAGCGAAGCCCCGCCGCCGTGCGAACCTTGCCCCGGCATCACACCGTTCACCGCGTCGGCCCCAGGACCGTCTACCATCACCGGGGCACATTTTACCAAAGAGGGCGTTCCATGTACGTAGTGGTGCCGCCGCCGATCGGCATATTAGTACCCTCACTGCCCCCCGGCTTCAGCATCATGGCCTTTGGAGGAAGCACTTACTTTACCTTCGGACAGGTGACCTACCAGCGTTGTCCAAAGGGCTATGTGGTCGTGGAGCGACCAAGACATTATCGGCCGTACGAGAGGTCGTATAAAAGGCCGCATAACAGGTCGCACAAAAGACATCCATTCAGCTTCCGGAACCGCCGTTAACCCGAACGCATGTCCCGGCTCGGACTCCGGCTGAGAAATTATCGATTCAGCGGCGCCGAATCGCCGGGAACAGGAACGTCTCGGCCATATACGCCTCCGCCAGGAACGGCGTCTCCACGGCCAAGATCCAGAAGGATATTGAGCGGCTCATACGGGAACGCAGGCATCATTTTTGCAGCCTTTCTGTTTTCCGGGGCCGTGGGAGTGATTTTCGGCTATTTCCCCGCCCGCCAGGCCGCCCGCATGGACCCCATCGACGCCCTAAGGCACGAGTAGACATAAGACTTGAATTATACTCACCCAAAGGTGAATATGGGACAGGTGTGGTTTTATTGACCAACCTGACAAACCATGGAAAAAGACGCCCCTTTATACAGCAGCCGAATCACCAGGAGTTATCTCGACTATCTGTCTTTGCACCACCCGGACTGCAGCATAGACGAAATACTCTCTTATGCCGGTATCGAACGCTGGGAGGTGGAAGACCCCGCCCACTGGTTGACCCAAGACCAGGTTGACCGGTTCCACGACATCCTGGTTGAAAAGACCGGAGACGAGAATATTTCCCGGGAGGTGGGGCGCCATGCGGCCTGGTCCGAATCAATGGGTGTTGCCAAGCAGTATGTGCTCGGCATGATGAATCCCGAATCGGTCTACCTGCTCTTTGGAAGGCTGGCCTCCCTCTTCACCCGCGGCACTCGGATCAAGGCCCGGAAGCTGGGCCCCGGGCTCATCGAGGTCACAGCCACACCGGAAGCCGGGGTCCATGAAAAGCCTTTTCAGTGCCAGAACCGTCTCGGCAATTTGGAGGCCGTGACTCTCCCGTTCTTTAACCGTCCGGCCGATGTCGAGCATCCCGAGTGCCTTCACGAGGGAGGTAAGGCCTGCCGTTACCTGATCCACATCCCGAAGGTGAACTATCTTGGATGGAGGCAGGCGCGTAACATAGCAGGGCTTGCCGCATTTCCTGTCTTGCCTGTCCTGGTCCTGACCCTGCCTCCCGGCCTGTGGGTCCCCCTGGCCCTGGCTGGCGGTTTGCTCATCACAGCCCTCGCCTGGACGGCGGAGCGCC
>CAYVDE010000162.1:0-5762 GCA_964450535.1 uncultured Desulfobacterales bacterium | reverse complement strand
GTCAAAAGGATAACGTGATAGAGGCGGTCAAGGCCGGCGTCAGCAACTACATTGTGAAGCCTTTCACTCCTGAGACCTTCGGCGAGAAGCTGGAGAAGGTATTAGGGTGACAATTACCGGCATTCAGTGGCCGGCTGTCCCGGCATGAACAGGCCGTGGGGGAATGATCACATGTCGGATCGCATAGAAGAAATCGGGAAACGCCTGGATACCATAGCCCTGGACCTGGTCACCCTTGAGACCGGCGACATCCCCGCCATGGGAAAGCTCATGAACGGCCTGGAGGAGCTCCTGGAGGAGGCGGGCGGCCTTGTAGACGTGCGGTTTTCCGGGTTGGTCAAGGCGTCGTACGGGTACCTGGAGAGGCTGATTCTGGCCGAAGAGACAGATCTGTCGCCACTGGAGGAAAGCGTCACCGCGTTTCAGTCCTTTCATCGGGACCTGAAGAACGGAAAGGAATCGAAGGAGGAGTTCACAGAACTGATTCAGAGACTCGGGAGCGGCGAAGCTGTGGCACCGGAGGAGCAGGCCGCATCCGGTCCTGAGGAAGATGTAGAGATTGAAGCAGTCCTGGCCCAGGAGCCACCTGCAATGAACGATCGGGCCGCGGTGACCGAGCCGGTCGTGGACACGAGCCGGCTCTCGGAGGAGGACCGGCAGATCCTGAGGGATTTTGTGGGGGAGTCCAATGAAAATCTGGACACCATCGAGGTGAACCTGATCAACCTGGAACAGGACCCTGAAGACCTGGAGACCCTCAATTCCATATTCAGGCCATTTCACACCATCAAAGGTGTGAGTGGTTTCCTGAACCTGAGGGATATTAACAAGCTTTCCCACAGCGCCGAGAACCTCCTGGACAAGGCCAGAAACGGCGACCTCAAGGTGGACGAGGATATCATCGACGTGGTGCTCGAATCCGTGGATACACTGAAGAGGATGATCAACGAGGTTCAGGAGTGCCTGGACAGCAATGATCTCCCGGTTTCCACCGTTGATTTCGGCCCCCTTATGGAGAAGATCGAACTGATCGACATGGATCGTGAGCTGGTCGGGGACGGTAAGGTGGGGGGGATCCTTCTCAGGAAGGGAGCCATCAACGAAGAAGATCTCGAGAAGACCTTGGAGAAGCAGAAGGAGGAACCCGGACGAAGGTTCGGCGAGATCCTCTTGGAGGAGAAAAAGGCCGCGTCCAAAGACGTGATATCCGCCCTCAGGGACCAGAAGCGCTTCGGCAAGGGCCACGTGGAACTCCAGGTGAAGGTGGATACGGGAAAGCTGGACAACATGGTGGACCTGACCGGTGAGCTGGTCATCGCCCAGTCCATGCTGAGGCAGAATCCCTACATCCTCGCCGGCAACGACCAGAGGCTCTATCACAACCTGGGTCAACTGAACCAGATTACCTCAGGGCTCCAGCGCATTGCCATGTCCATGCGCATGGTGCCCATCAAGAGCACCTTTCAGAAGATGGTACGCCTTGTCCGCGACCTTGCCAAGAACTCGGGTAAGGAGGTGGGCCTCGAGATGTACGGAGAGGACACGGAGATCGATCGGAACGTGGTGGACGAGCTCTACGAGCCCATGGTGCACATGATTCGAAACGCGGTGGACCACGGGCTGGAACCGCACGACGAGCGCGAGGCCTCGGGCAAGGAGCGCCGGGGCGTGATCCGCCTGAGGGCATTTCACCGGGGCGGGAACATTGTTATCGAGATCGAAGACGACGGCCGCGGTTTGAACCGGGAGGCCATTCTTGCCAAGGCGATTTCAAGGGAATTGATTCAGGAGGATCACAAGCTGACCGAAGCCGAGATCAACAACCTCATTTTTCACGCGGGCTTCTCCACCGCCAAGAAGGTCACGGACATTTCCGGAAGAGGCGTGGGCATGGATGTGGTCAAGAAGTCCATTGAGAAGCTGCGTGGGCGTGTGGAGATCAATTCCAGGGCCGGACAGGGATCCACCTTCGTGATCAGCCTGCCCCTCACCCTGGCGATAATTGAGGGAATGCTGGTGCGCGTGGGTACGGAGCGCTACATCATTCCGGCCTTGGCCATACTGGAGTCGTTCCGTCCCGGCAGGGATCAGTACTCAACTGTGGAGGGCAAGGGGGAAATGATCATGACCCGTGGCAGCCTGCTTCCGCTTGTCAGGCTTCACAGCATTTTTAAAATTCAATCCGATTTTGATACCCCGTGGGAAGGGCTGGTGGTTGCCGTTGAACACGAGGACAAGAAGATGTGTCTGCTGCTGGACGAGCTGCTGGCCAAGGAGGAAGTGGTGATAAAGAGCCTCGGGGACGGGCTCAGTAACCTGAAGGGCATTGCAGGCGGAGCCATACTCGGAGACGGCAGGGTGGGGTTGATTCTGGACATGTCGGGGGTTTTCGAAGTGGCCCAGGGAAACGGAATTTGAGACAGGATTGATGCCGTGAATATCATCGTAGGTGTGGCCGACATGAAGGTCAGTAACGATCCGGCGGCTGTTCTCGTTACATACTCGCTCGGATCATGCATAGGTGTTGCGGTTTATGACCCGGTTGTCCGCGTGGCGGGCATTCTTCACTTCATGCTTCCGGATTCCTCGCTGGATCCGGCAAAGGCCAGGGCAAAGCCGTACATGTTCGCCGATACGGGCGTTGCGCCGCTCTTCAGAGCCGCATACGAGCTGGGCGCAAAGAAACAGCGGATGCGCGTCATCGTGGCCGGAGGCGCACAGATTCTTGACCAGCAGGGGTTCTTCAACATCGGGAAGAGGAACTACATGGCACTCAGAAAGATCCTGTGGAAGAACAAGGTCATGGTCAGCCACGAGGAGGTGGGAGCGAACGTGAACCGGACCGTCAGGCTTGCCGTAAAGGACGGGACCTGCTGGATGAAGGTCTCAGGCGTAGGGGAGTTCCAGGTATGAACAAGGACATCGGGACTATCGTGGCCAGCATCGACACCCTGAGGCCCATCCCTCAGGTGGCCAACAAGGTGATATCCGTTGTGAAGGACCCGCAGAGCTCCATGGGCATGCTTTCGGAGATCATTCAGTACGATCAGGTCCTGACCGCAAACCTTCTCAAGGCGGCAAACTCCGCTTACTTCGGGCTGAGCAAAAAGGTGGAGTCCCTGCATCAGGCCATCGTCTACCTGGGCATGGACAAGGTGGCGGATCTGGTGCTGCTGGGGGCCGGCAGCGCCAATTACTCCCAGCCCCAGGAAGGTTACGGACTGGAGAGCGGCGAGCTGTGGCGGTATTCCGTGTCCTCGGCGCTCATGGCGCGGGACCTGGCTGAGAAGAAAAATATGGAGGATGCCCACGCGGTGTTCACAGCGGCCCTTCTCAAAGACATCGGCAAGGTGGTGTTGAGCCAGTACGTGGCCGAGTCGTTTGAAAAGATCAAATTCCTGGTGTCGGAGCACGGGTTCAGCTTCCGCGAGGCCGAGAAAGCGGGCCTGGGGATAGACCACGCCGAACTGGGGGCCATGATAGCCGGGAAGTGGAGGTTCAGCGAAAAGATGATCGACATCATCCGCAATCATCACATGCCCATGGAGGCCCTCTACAAGGAGGACGCGGCGGTGGTTTATTTGGCCGACATCCTCTGCATGAGCATGGGGATCGGGGTGGGATCGGACGGGCTGGCTTACCGGTTTCACAAGGACGTAATGGAGTACCTGGGGTTGACCGACCGCAACTACCAGGAAGTCATGGCCGGATTCGGCGATAAGATCTCCCAGGTGGACGAACTGATCCAGTCAACCTGATCGTGCGGCGGCTTGAGTATTTGAAAGCACAGAGGCATAGGGGTTGAAGACATGGCCTACAACATTCTGATCGTTGACGACTCGATTCCCATGAGGGCGGTCATCAAGAAGACAATAAAGGCATCCGGTTTCAATGTGGGCGAGGTCTTCGAGGCCGCGGACGGGAAAGAGGCCCTGGAAATTATGAGGCGCGAGTGGCTGGACCTGGTCATTTCGGACTATAACATGCCCGAAATGAACGGCCTGGCAATGCTTGTGGAGATGAAAAAGGACGAGGTCCTGCGTTCCGTGCCCGTGGTCATGGTCACCACGGAAGGAAGCAGGGAGCGGGTGGACTTGTTTATGAAAATGGGCGTTACGGACTATGTAAAGAAGCCGTTTACGCCCGAGGAGGTCCGATCCAAGCTGGATCGCATTATGGGAGAGGATGAAGATGGACAGGGACCTGTTGATGAAGACGATGAAGGACTCGATTTCTGAGGTCCTGGAAAAGATGTTCTTTCTGCCCCTGGACGCCTCTGAAGCCGGCGCTTGGTCCGAGCTGTGGGAAGACCCTGCAGCCGCAGAACTTATTGCAGTAAGCCTGGCTTTCAGCGGGCCCTTTTCCGGCCACTTCCTGTTTCTCATCCCCAGGGGCCTGGGAACGACCTTGACCTCTGACTTCATGGGAATCAAGAAGGAGACGGTCGCCCCGGAGCAAGTTGAAGAGACCGCCAAGGAGATCCTCAACATGGTGGCAGGCACCACATTCAGCACCCTGGATCAGGAGGCGGTCTTTCAGCTCAGGATTCCGGAGATAATCTCGAATCAAAGCGTCTTCGCGGCCCCGTCCGAACCGGACAGGGAGTTGTTCCTGGGTGTGCAGACCCTGAACGGTCTCATGGGCCTGTTGCTGGTTAATGATTGACCCTTAACTAAAGGCGCTCCTGCCGGAGGACGGTGGCGTATCAGAGACGGTGTATATGGCGGTGGTGAATCGGAGGCTTGTGCAGACCCCATGAAAACCGATATCAGCGTATTGGTGGTGGATGACTCCGCCATAGTGCGAAAGGTCCTTTCGGAAGAACTCTCCAGTGAGCGCGGGATCCAGGTGGTGGGGACTGCGCCCGACCCCTATGTGGCGAGGGACAAGATAGTCCGTCTAAAGCCGGATGTGATAACCCTGGACATCGAGATGCCCCGGATGGACGGATTGACTTTCCTCAAGAAACTCATGAAGTATTATCCGCTTCCGGTCATCATTGTAAGCTCTCTCACCAAGAAAGGCGGCAAGCTGGCAATGGAGGCCCTGTCCCTTGGTGCCCTGGAAGTGATCAGCAAGCCTTCGGCCGCATACTCCGTGGGGGACATGAGCGTTCAGCTGGCTGACAAGATCAGGGCTGTGGCCGACGTCAACATGAAGGCCAGGATAGAGTCGGCCCGCGATCAGACGCCGGCCGCGGAAAAGACTGCTGCTGTAAAGGCACTGAGCGCCACAACGAACAAAGTCCTTGCCATCGGGGCCTCCACCGGAGGTACCGAGGCCATCAAGACCGTGCTCATGGGAATGCCTCCCAACTCCCCCGGCATCATCGTGGTCCAGCATATGCCGGCAAAGTTCACCACCTCTTTTGCCGAGCGGCTCGATTCGCTGTGTTCAATCCGTGTAAAGGAGGCCGGGGACGGGGATTCGGTCATCAACGGGCAGGCCCTGATTGCGCCGGGCAACTTTCATATGCTGCTGAGACGAAGCGGGGCCCGCTATTACGTACAGGTCAAGAACGGTCCCATGGTCCACCATCAGAGGCCCTCGGTGGATGTGCTCTTCAAGTCCGTGGCCGACTATGCAGGCGGCAATGCAGTGGGGGTAATCCTTACGGGTATGGGCGCGGACGGTGCCGACGGACTTCTGCAGATGCGACAGGCTGGCGCCCGCACCATAGCCCAGGACGAGCGCACCTGCGTGGTGTTCGGCATGCCCAAGGAGGCCATAAAGCGCGAGGCGGCCGAGAAGGTGGCGGCGCT
>CAYVDE010000161.1:0-5807 GCA_964450535.1 uncultured Desulfobacterales bacterium | reverse complement strand
CCTAGTCGGGACGTGGCTCAGTCTGGTAGAGCACCGCGTTCGGGACGCGGGGGTCGGAGGTTCAAATCCTCTCGTCCCGACCAGTAAAAACAACAAGTCAGGCGTCCATCCCCTCCTGTGTGTGCCCAAGGATCATACCGCACATGCCTCAGTCTAAAATTCCTTTTTTCCCCATGAATGTTCAAGTAGAATCATTTTTACGATTATTCTTTTGTGGCCGCTGGAGAATCAAAGCAATGAATGTTTCTTTAAGCGGCACACGAAATTGATAATAAAACGCGATTATCAGGATTTTATTCATAAACAAAGAATCTGGAAACGATTGACACCAACTGAATCCATTGCAGCATGAAAGGAGGTTGCTTATGCCGGAAGAATTCAAAGCGGGCTGTGCCCGGCCGACAGGCGGGCCCGTAGGCGAAGCTGAAGCAAAGACTGAAGACGAAAAACCTGAAGCGCCAAAGAAGGAGGTGAAATCCATGGTAATGGTCGGAAGAAAGGCCCCGGACTTTGAGGCACCCGCATACTTCGATGGAAAGTTCGTAAATATAAAACTCTCAGAATACCTGGGTAAATGGGTCGTTCTGTGCTTTTATCCCGGGGATTTCACCTTTGTCTGAGCCACCGAAATTTCAGCAGTTGCTGAAAAGAACCCGGAATTCCAGAAACTCGACGTACAGGTCCTCTCCATGAGCATTGACAGTGTATTTGTCCACAAGATGTGGAACGACAATGAGCTCTCCAAAATGGTCGATGGAGGAGTCCCTTTTCCGATGCTCTCGGATGGCGGCGGAAAGGTGGGGACCATCTACGGAGTCTATGACGAGCAAGGAGGAGTGGAAACCAGGGGAAGATTCATTATCGATCCCGACGGTGTGATCCAGGGCTACGAAGTCCTGACTCCGCCTGTGGGTAGAAATGTGAGCGAATCCATCAGGCAGATACAGGCCTTCCAGCTGGTTCGCTCCAGTAAAGGCGCTGAGGCCACGCCTTCCGGTTGGAAGCCGGGCAAAATGACGCTGAAGCCCGGAATAGACCTTGTGGGAAAGGTCTGGGAGACCTGGAAGACTGACATGGCTTTTGATTGATGATCAGAGGCCGCGGTTTCCATTTCCGACTTGAAACAAAGCGGTTTTTGCTCTATCATATCTTATTACCTCGTTGATTCAGGATATACAGTGCCGGCTGCGCTCATATATCCATCAATCAACGGGGTTTTTCGGTTTTTTGACCCTGGACGCAGGGTCCTTCCGGTCCTCCAAAAGAAACACAGGTTGGTATATGAAACTTGAATTGGAGCAAAAGGAAACGAGATCACTCTTGCCTACGGACATCATCTTTCAGACATTCTACTGGAGCCGGGTGAAATCACGGATCGGATGGGAGGCAAAGGCCTTCGATTTCACCTCATCGGGCTCGTCGACTCTCGCCGGCGACGTACTGGTGCTCACCAGAAAAGCGGAAAAAGGGCTTTCCGTGGCGTATGTGCCCCAAGGGCCGGAATGCGGGCCCGAGCCTGAAGAGTAATGCTCCTGTTGATTTTCCTCCTGTCCCGCTGTCCCGCGCAATGAACCTGGCAGGCGGCGTCCTCAACCCTTTTTTCCTTGACAATATGAGTGCGTTCAATTATTGAACACACGTGATTGTTCAATAATTGAACGTGACGATTCCCATGGAAAAAGAAGACCTTCAGATCCTTCGCCTCATGACGGAGATTGATCGCAACGGCGATCACAGCCAGCGCGAACTGTCCCGCCGCCTGAACATATCACTGGGACTTGTGAACACCTTTTTAAAGAGGCTGGTGAACAAGGGGTATTTCAAGGTCAAGACCATGCCCCGCAACCGGGTGAAGTATTTCCTCACCCCTGAAGGGCTTGCAAGAAAGAGCCGTCTTACTGTCGAGTACCTCAGATTCTCCATGAATTTCTATAAGGATATCAAAAAGCTTCTCTTGAAAAAATTCAAAGAGATGGAGCAGCGGAAGGTCAGCTCCGTCCTGTTTTACGGGGCGGGCGAGGTGGCCGAGCTGGCCTATCTCTACCTCCAACTCACGGATATTGATCTGGCCGGCATCATTGACGAGGAACGATTGGGCCAGACCTTTTTCGGAATGCAGGTCACCGACCTGGAACGGGTTGATCAGGCCGATTGGGACATGATTTTGCTGACTCGGCTCGATCATACCGAGCAGGACATGAGGGCACTTCTCGAGAAGTGGGTGACCGTGGATCGAATCGCAACGATATGAGCCAAAAGAACTATGTCTGAAACGAACCGATTTCCGGAAGAGTCCTTCCTCGCCGTCCCTGATAATGGCGAGGGATCGACCGTTAACGGCCTGGAAGAAGGGTTTCCCGAAGGACCCCGGTGGTATGCCCTGCACACCCGCAGCCGTTTCGAGCAGGTGGTGTACAACGGCCTTCAGGGCAAGTCCCTGGAGGCGTTCCTGCCCAGAGTCCAGGTCATGAGCCGTCGCAAGGACAGGAGGAAGAAGATCCTGGTCCCGCTCCTGCCCGGCTATGTGTTCGTGCAGTCCGAGCTGGACCCGTATCGCTACTGGGAGATCATCAAGACCACGGGCGTTGTCCGCATGATCAATTTCAAGGGCAGGCCCGTGCCTGCGAACGACATGGAGATAGAGTCCCTCATGATCCTTGACGGAACCGACCGGACCGTTGAGAACCGCTCTTTCATGCAAAAGGGCGACAGGGTCATGATCATGGAGGGTCCCCTCAAGGGTCTCGTGGGCTTCTACCTGAAGCACAAGAACCGCTCCGAGAAGGTGGTGGTCAGCATCGAGCTCCTGAAGCGGTCCATGGCCGTGGAGATCGACGGGTGGGCGTTGGAGAAGGTGCGGTAGTTACTGTGTAATTGTAATATTATCCATTAATATCTGATAGATAACCTCTTCGATAGCATGTAATCGAAGGGGCGGAGCTGTGTAAAAGGGGTGCTTGTATCCATACAGGCAATCTGTTATGTTCCGGTGACATTCTTGTCCGAACCTCCCGGGCACGAATCCATGCCGGGATGCATCAAGGTGATTGTTTCGGGGTCTAATAATCTATGAAGATCATGGTAACCGGAGGGGCGGGCTTTATCGGCTCCCACCTCTGCGAAACACTGATTGAAGCGGGCCACGAGGTCTATGCCATCGACAACCTATGGACCGGCAAGCTGGCGAACCTCGCCCGGATTCAGAGCCACGAGCGCTTCCACCTGGTGGTGGACACGATCCTGAACGAGTCCGTGATGAACGAGCTCGTGTTCAAGGTGGATCACATCTACCACCTGGCCGCGGCCGTGGGGGTAAGGAACATCATGGACCACCCGGTGGAGACCATCGAGGTGAACGTCCAGGGGACCGAGGCCGTGCTGCGCCTGGCCAACCGTTTCAAGAAAAAGGTCCTTATCGCATCCACCTCGGAGGTTTACGGCAATCACCTGGACCACGACCTGAGCGAGGACGACAACCGGGTCATGGGGTCGGTCAAGAAGCGGCGGTGGGCATATGCCTGCTCCAAGACCCTGGATGAGTTCCTGGCCCTGGCCTACCATGACGAGAAAAAGCTGCCCGTGGTGATCACCCGCCTTTTCAACACTGTGGGGCCTCGCCAGACCGGGCAGTACGGCATGGTCCTGCCCAACTTCGTGCAGTGCGCGCTCTTCGGAAAACCCATTACCGTGTACGGGGACGGGACACAGACCCGGAGCTTCACCCACGTGGAGGACGTGATCTGGGCCCTCACGCACATCATGGATGAGCCGGCCGCGGAGGGGGATGTCTTCAATGTGGGAAACAACCATGAGGTGAGCATCGAGGACCTGGCCCGCAAGGTAAAGGAGATGACCGGGAGCGCTTCCGAGCTCGAGTACATCCCCTATGAAAAGGCCTACGGCCCGGGGTTCGAGGACATGCAGCGCCGGTGCCCCAGCATCGACAAGATCTCCAATCTCATAGGGTTCAAGCCCAACCACGACCTGGACGCCATGATTCAGAGCGTCATCGACTACTTCAAGGAATAGAGACATGAACGGCTTCACCCTCTGGTTCACCGGGCTTTCCGGTTCAGGCAAGAGCACCAACTCCTACCGCATCTACATCGAGATGAAGCGCCGTGGCCTCAAGGCCGAGCTCCTGGACGGCGATATCATCCGCACCAACTTCTCCCAGGGACTGGGCTTTTCCAAGATGGACCGGGACATCAACATCCGCCGCATCGGCTTTGTGTCCTATCTCCTCAACAAGAACGGCATCATCAGCCTCGTGGCGGCCATCTCCCCCTACGAGGCCACCCGCGATCTCAATAGAAAGCTCATCTCCGACTACATAGAGGTCTTCTGCGACTGTCCCCTGGAGGTCCTGGCGCAGCGTGATCCCAAGGGCCTCTACCGCAAGGCCATGGCCGGAGAGATCGCCAACTTCACCGGCGTCTCAGACCCTTACGAGGCCCCTCAGGCCCCTGAGATCCACTTGGACACGTCCACCATATCTGAAGACGAAAGCTTCAGTAAGGTCATCTCATACCTCGAGAACAGGGGGTTCATCCCCTGCGAAGGGGAATGCAAGCTCCGCGACTACTCCATAGAGGAAGAACTCCAGGCCCGTCAGCACCTGGTGGCACTGGGCTTTGCCAGCAAGCTCGCAGACCTGTGATACCCTACGGCAGACAATCCATAAGTGAAGACGACATTCAAGCGGTCACTGATGTGCTCCGCTCGGACAGGCTTACTCAGGGCCCCAAGGTCTTTGATCTCGAGCAGGCCCTGTGCGACCTCACCGGCGCAGAACACTGCATCGCCGTTGCCAACGGCACCATGGCCCTGCACCTGGCCTGCCTGGCCCTTGATATCGGCCCCGGCGACACAGGCATCACATCCCCCATCTCCTTCATGGCATCCGCCAACTGCATCGCCTACTGCGGCGGCACCCCGGCCTTTGCGGACATCGACCCGCACACCCTGTGCCTTTCCCCGGAAGGAATCGAGAAGCAGTGCGAGGCCGGAAAAGTGCCCAACGTGGTGATCCCCGTGGACTTTGCAGGCGTCCCGGCTGACCTCCCCCGGTTCCGGGCCCTCTCCGACCGCCACGGCTTCTCCCTGATCGAAGACGCGGCCCACGCGATAGGTTCCACTTACACCCATGAAGGCGCCACCCACGCCTGCGGCTCCTGCGCCCACACGGACCTGGCCATCCTCTCCTTTCACCCGGTCAAGACAGTCACAACCGGCGAAGGCGGGGCAGTCCTGACCAACAACGCCGACCTGGCCCACAGGCTCCATTGCCTGGCCAACCACGGCATCGAGCGCGACCCTGAGCGCCTTTTATTTCCTTTCACCTTTCACCTTGAACCTTTCCCCTCCTACTACCACGAGATGCAGGCCCTGGGCTTCAACGCCCGCCTCACCGACATCCACTCCGCCCTGGGCCTGTCCCAGCTCAAACGCATCCAGGAGTTCAAGGCCCGGCGTCAGCAGATCGTGCGGCAATACAACCAAGCATTCAAGCCACTGGAGCAGGAGCAAAAGGTCCTCCTCCCCCCGTGGCCTGATCAAACAGACCCTTGCTTTCACCTCTACACCCTCAGGCTGGGACCCGAATCAACCATCACCCGGGACGAACTCTTTCACCGCCTTCACGACAAAGGAATCCTCTGCCAGGTCCACTACATCCCCATCTACCGGCAGCCCTTTTATCAGGAGCACCACCCCTGCGACCCCGGCTCATTTCCCCAGGCCGAACGCTACTACGAGACATGCCTCAGCCTGCCCCTTTTCCCCGGCCTGGAGCAGGAAGAAGTCCA
>CAYVDE010000160.1:0-5820 GCA_964450535.1 uncultured Desulfobacterales bacterium | reverse complement strand
AGGCCGAAGGCATTTCAGGCATAATCGATCAT
Source organism: uncultured Desulfobacterales bacterium (assembly GCA_964450535.1). GTDB lineage: Bacteria > Desulfobacterota > DSM-4660 > Desulfatiglandales > HGW-15 > JAIPEI01. The sequence continues at coordinate 5,788 of CAYVDE010000160.1, read as the reverse complement.
GGAGAGGATCTGAGAGTCGTCAAAACCGTCAAGCCGGATCGCTCCTGACCGGCAGGAGGCCACACACAGGCCGCAGCCCTTGCACAGGGTGGGCCGGATCCTCATCTTTCCGGTTCTCTCGTCTACAACCGGAGCGGAGTACGGGCAGATCGAGGCGCAGACGCGGCACATACTGCACAAGGCCGAATCCACCGCCGCAACCGTTCCACTTACCGGGATCCGTTCGGCCGCAAGCAGGGTCGAGGCACGTGCCGCGGCGGCCTGGGCCTGTGCAATGCTCTCATCCACCGGCTTGGGGGAGTGGGCCATACCGCAGACAAATACCCCCTCGGTCGCGAAATCCACCGGTCGAAGCTTCACGTGAGCCTCGGCAAAGAAGCCGTCGTCATTCAGGGGGATCTTGTAGAGTTGGGCCAATTGAGACTGGTTTTCCGGCACCACGGCGGAAGCCAGCACGAGCAGATCCGGACGGACGGTCATTCGCCGGTTCAACCCGGTATCCGTAAACTCCGCCCTTAGAAGCCCGTCTTCGGAGGTAACATGAAACCCCTCCTCGCTGCGGTAGCGAATGAAGACTATCCCAGCCTCCCTGGCCTTCCGGTAAAGGTCTTCACGCAGGCCGTACGGCCGCATATCCCTGTAGACAATGAGGATCCTCATTGAAGGCGCGATCGCTTTCAGGGCCAAGGCGCTCTTGATGGAACTGGTGCAGCACACCTTGGAACAGTAAGGCCGCTCCGGGACGCGGGATCCGACGCATTGCAGAAACACCGCCGTTCGGGTTTTCTCGAAAGAGTAGTCCCCCGATATAAGCCGGCGCTGCAGTTCCAGTCCCGTAATGATATTCGGATGCTCTCCGTAGATATGCTCCAGGGGCGAATACTCGAGGGCGCCGGTTGCGATGATGGTCACCCCATGCTCGATCATCCGGCTCATCCGTCCCTGGCGGACCATGGATCGGAAATGGCCTACGAAACCGTCGACTTCTTCTACTTGGGCCTTCAGGAGGACCTGGATCCCCGGATGGCGATGGACGTCCTCGATCAGTTCGGAAAGGTAGGCCTGTGTGGGCTCCCCTCTCCATGTCTCGTGAAGGGAGAGCCCGTGTCCTCCGAGACGGGATGATCTCTCGACCAGATATGCTGGATACCCCTGATCGGCAAGGGTTCTTGCCGCCTCCATGCCGGCGATGCCGCCACCGACCACCAGAGCCGTCGGGATTATCTCCAGGACGGGCTCGGTCAGGGGCCTGAGCCGCCTTGCCTTGGCCACGGACATGGCCACCAGGTCCTTGGCCTTTTGCGTGGCGCCTTCAGGATCACCGCGGTGGACCCAGGAGCACTGATTTCTAATGTTGGCCATTTCGAACAGGTACTTGTTCAACCCGGCGTTGATAAGGGTCTCCTGGAACAGCGGTTCATGGGTCTTAGGCGTACACGCGGCTACAACGACCCGGTTGAGACCCTTTTCCCGTATCAGGTCGGTCATATGTTCCTGGGTGTCCTGGGAGCAGCTGAACAGGTTCTGCTCCGCATAGGCTACGCCCGGCAGGGTCCGCGCGAATTCCACCACCTGCGGTACGTCCACTGTGCCCGCGATGTTGGTACCGCAGCAGCAAACAAACACCCCGATTCGAGGAGGGGTTCCACGCACGTCCTGCTCTCCGGGCAGATCGGGGGTTTTAGTGAGGCTCCAGCGAGCGTCGGCAAGATCGCGTGCCACCCCGGCCACGGCGGCGCTGGCATCCACGACGGAAGACGGAATGTCCTTCGGGGCCTGATGGGCCCCTGCAACGTAGATGCCGGGCCTCGAGGTCAGGACCGGGCGGAAGCTGCTCGTCCGCACAAAACGGTAGGGATCGATTTCCACAGACAGGAGCTTTGCCAGGTCTTCACTCTTCCGGTTCGCTCCAAGTCCCACGGAGAGCACTACGATGTCGAAATCCTCTTCGACCCGTTTTCCGGCCTCGTTCACATAGCGGATCCGGTTAGTGCCGTTCGACTCCGCGATATGCGAAATCCTGGCCTTGACAAAGCGGACCCCCTGCTCCTCTTTGGCCCGCTCGTAGTATCGTTCGAAGTCCTTGCCCGTGGTGCGGATGTCCATGTAGAAGACTGCGGCGTCCAGGTCCCCGTCGCAGTGCTCTTTAGCCAGAACGGCCTCCTTGACGGCGTAAGTGCAGCACACGCTGGAGCAGTATCCACGCCCGCCCAGGTTCGTTTCCCTGGAGCCCACGCACTGGAGCCAGGCGATTTTCCCGGGTTCCTTTCCGTCCGATGGCCTGACCAGATGCCCGCCTGTGGGACCCGAGGCGGCGAGCATGCGCTCGAATTCGATGCTGGTTACGATATCGGGGTTTTTCCGGTAACCATAGGTGTCGTACTCGCCCGGGTCATAGGTCTCGGTCCCGTCGGCAAGAATAACCGCTCCGACTTCCAGGGTCAGCTCTTCGGCCGTGTCATCGTAGTTGATGGCCCCCGCAGGGCAGATCTTTGCACAATTCCCGCATTTTCCCTTGGTCAGCTTGATGCAGTATTCAGGGTCGATGGCATACTTCAAGGGAACAGCCTGAGCGTATTTCAGGTAGATCGCCTTTCTGGGAATCAGACCCTCGTTGTATTCGTCGGGGATTTTTTTGGGGCACTTTTCAGTGCAGGCCCCACAGGCGATGCACTTGTCAACATCGACGTACCTGGGGTGCTTGACGACACGCACCTCAAAACTCCCCTTCTCGCCGGAGATTTCCTTAACCTCGGTGAGGGTGAGAAGCTCTATGTTGATGTGCCGGCCGACCTCGACCAGTTTGGGCGAAATAATTCACATGGCACAGTCGTTGGTGGGGAAGGTCTTGTCCAGCTGGGACATCATCCCGCCGATAGAACTCGACCGTTCCACCAGGTAGACAAAGAAGCCGGAATTCGCCAGGTCCAGGGCCGACTGCATCCCGGTTATGCCTCCTCCGACAACCAATACCGCGCCTGTTTCCTTGAATATCATGGCAATTGCTCCAGATTGACCACCCTTACCAACCGCACAGGCCGGCCGGATCGGGGGGCTTTTTGTCTGCTCAGCCGATCCAGCGGCATCCGCTAGGGTTTTACCTCAGTGTCCTTAAATACGTCCGCGTCCAGTTCCAGACGTTGGTTTTCAATGCCCATGCTGCGCCCGAGAAGCTGGGGGTAAAGCAGGGAAACCAAGTCCGTTAACTTTTTTCCGTTGCCTGTAATCTTTTTGCGCCGGGCCGTTTCGAACTGTAGCTGGCAATAAGGACAGGCCGTGCACAAAAAATCCACGCCGGCCTCAAAGGCCTTGGTGAGTTTGTTGCGAGTTAGATCCAGGGAAAGATCGTCATTCAACCCCAGCAGGGGCGCGCCGCAGCAGTCCAGCTTGGTGTCCCATTCCAGGCTTTTTGCGCCGGTGACCTCGACTAGTTCTTCGAAGATCCTCGGCGCCACTGGGTCGTCGAACCCGGTTATATGGCTGGGGCGTAAGGCGTGGCAGCCGTAATGGGCGGCGATCTTGATATCCTTAAAAGGTCGGCTGACCTCCTTCTTCAGGGCATCCGGACCTATGTCATGGTAGAGGACGCTCAGGAGATGCTTGATTCTAATGCCGCCGTCGTAGTTAAGCCCCTCCGCCCGGAGTAGGCTTTCCACATCCCTGCGGGCCGTCTCGTTGCGTCCGAGCATGTATTGTGCGGCCTTGAGCGAGCCGAAGCAACAGCTGCAGAGGACCAGCATATCGCGCCCCATGCGGTTCGCCAAGGCCATGTTGCGCGCGGCGGAAAGAAGAAACGCCCCTTGGTCTACATTTCTCAGAGGATAGCCGCAGCAGGTGAATTCAGAGGAGTCGAGAAGCCGCACCCCCAGCCTCTCCAGGACCGCGCGGGAAGCGCTTTCATAGGCCCGGACCCTGGCAGGGATGTTGCAGCCGATAAACAAAGAATAGGTTTTCATGTCTTGTCCTGTATCACATTCAAGGCCTTTGATTTTGAATGCTTCGGTTCTTCAGAGTGTAGAAGATATCCGTAATCCGCACGCCCTGGGGACAATGCTCTTCACATTGATAGCAGGTAACGCAGTCCCAGAGCATTCGAGACCTGCAGGCCTTGTCCGGCAGCCCGAGGCCCAGGCTGTACATAATCTGGTGGGGCAAGAGCCCGAGAGTGTTTCCGGGGTCCTCGTAATTTCCCACCACAGGGCAGACCGTCGTGCAGGTCCTGCAGCCGAAACAGCCGGCGAAGTGCCCGGCGGCCAGATCGGAGTCCTCTACCGATTCCGGGGACTCTGTCATGTCGAGGGGCTCGCCGTCCGGCGAAGAGACCTTCCCGCTCCCGTTGACGGTGACGCTGTAAAGGGCCCTCTCGAGTGGGACGGCATAATCGACGATTTCTTCCAGGGTTTCTCTCTGGAGCCCTCGAAAGAAGGAAAAGGGCGAGAGCATAGCCGGTTCAGGTTCTGCCTGCTGAAACAGGTCCTCTCGCACGCACAGCCACAGCTCTCTCAGGTTTATCCCCGAGGGACACACCACGGTGCAGCGGTCGCAGTTCGAGCAGATACAGGCTCCCTTCCGAAGCGCTTCACGGTTAGTGGGATCGGGACGACCGTCCCGGCCCAACCGCCGAAGATACGCCATCCGTTCCGAGGGAAGTATGTAGCGATTGCCCAGGCACGAGGCCACAGGGAGTTGGGAGCATCTCAGGCTGCATGTGCCGCACTGAGTACACGCGTCCAGTTCGATGGCCTGTCTCGTGGCGACATTCGCTAGACCGGATCGTTTTCGATCCGTGACGGCACTGACAACGAGGCCCACAGGGGTCGCGATGATGTGGAACATCCTGCTGAACGGGATGTAGGCGAGTCCCACAAAACAGGCCAGGATGTGAATGTACCAGAGGATGGTGACCGCATGAATGCGCTCCAGCAAGGAGCCGGCCGGAGCCATGGTGCGGTTGACGCCGTAGCTCACAAATGCCCACTGGGCCGGGGCATGGCAGTACTCGCAGTTCATCTCATGAATTTCCCGCCCCAGGGAAAGGACGTCTTCGGAAAACGGCGGGGCGTAACGCGGCGAATGGAGGCCGAACTCTTCAACCCAGTAGCTTTCAAGGGCCTGAACCTCGACCGGGTCCCTCGTGTCCGACCAGTCCTCGACCATGCGCATGAATTCCCGCTGGGAGAGCATCTTTGCGCCCTCGAGAAAAAAACCGGAACCCATGATCACCGCCAGGATGATAACGGCCAGGACGTCCGGTATGTGCCTTTTCAGGCCGGTCACCTTCAGGACGAAACGCCGGAAAAGGGCAAGGCCCACGCCTATGAACACTAAAATCCCGAAGATTTCCCTCAGGAAAAAATAGGGGTTGGCGGTGGAGTAGTATTCCTTGAAAAGCTTCGCGGTGATGAGGTCTTCCAGGGCGTGCATCAGCAGGAGCAGCAAGAAACCGGCGAAGATGCACATGTGCATGACCCAGCGAAGGGCATCCTCCTTGAGGATCCTCCACTGCAGGAGCCCGTCCACAAAGAAGACCCTCAGTGCGGTCAGGATGGACCTGCTCAAAAGCGTACGGATTGTGCCCTTGAGGGCTGCGGTTACCCTGCGCGAAGAGGGAATCGATCGAGAGGCCGGGCCGATTCTGCGGGTAAACCACCTGGAAACCCTCCAGGCCGTTCCCAGCAGGAAGATGCTGAGCGAGGTGTAGAGAAGCATCGAAAAAATCATTAATACGAACCTCCTGATGATCAGGCGGCGGAACAAAAACCCTGTTCGAATGCTTGAACAGATGGTT
>CAYVDE010000159.1:0-5978 GCA_964450535.1 uncultured Desulfobacterales bacterium | reverse complement strand
GAGATCTTAACATGTTCCCGATCATAAGTCATCCCTTTTTTGTGATAATGGAAATCGCTTTTTTCTCCTTGAGTTATTCTATGACCGCCTGCCCTGCCCGGCAAATGGATTCAGCGCTGAAAACGGCTGAAGAGAGGCCCGGCCTTGTGGTATTGAGGAAGACACCCTGTTTGCGGGTCCTTGCCCCGGTATATTATATAGCCAATAAGGCAAAAGACCTGGAAAAAGAGACCAAAGACAATTATTCGGGGACCCGCCGTGGAAATTGAAGACTATATCCGGGAGCTTCAGGAGGACCGCGAGTTCGGTGAAGCCTTTGTGTACCATCGCCACCTTCCGCCGGAGCCTGCGTACCATGCGGACCTTAACTCCACGAGACCGGAATTGGTCAGGACCCTCCGCCGTTCCGGCATAGACAGGTTTTACAGCCACCAGGCCCAGGCCCTGGACCTGATTCGGAAGGGAAAAAACGTGCTGGTCGCAACTCCCACGGCCAGCGGAAAGAGCCTCATTTTCAACCTGGCCGTGCTGGAGACACTCCAACAAAATCCGCATGCCCGTGCCCTTTATCTTTTCCCGCTCAAGGCCCTGGAGCACGACCAGATCAAGAACCTGGAGACGTTATGCGCGGCCGCAGGAGGCCCCTCTATCTCGGCCGCCGTCTATGACGGGGACACCTCGGCCTACAGGCGAAAGCAGATCCGGTCCTCCGTTCCCGGAATTATTTTCACCAATCCGGACATGCTTCACCGTGCCATCCTTTCCCACCACGAATCCTGGCGGGATCTTTTCGAGAACCTCACATTCGTGGTGCTCGATGAGGTGCACACATACCGTGGAATTTTCGGCTCTCACATGAATCAGGTCATCCGGCGGCTGAGGCGGGTGTGCAGGCTGTACGGCTCGAATCCCGGGTTAGTCATGCTTTCGGCCACAGTTCAGAACCCGGCCGAATTCGGGGAGAGCCTCATCCAGGATAGAGTGGAAGTGGTTGAAACCAGCGGTGCCAGCAGGCCGGACCGGCACTTTGTTTTTCTTAACCCGCATTCGAGTGCCAATTTCATGGCCGCCCGTCTTTTCGTGCGTTCCCTGGAGGCCGGGTTCAGGACTATCGCATTCACCCAGGCCCGCAAGGTTACCGAGCTGATGCACATATGGGCGTCCAGGCTGGCGCCCCGGTTCCGAGACCGTATCAGCTCCTACAGGGCGGGATTCATGCCCAGTGAGCGGCGGGAGATAGAACAAAAATTGGCAAAGGGGTCCATCCTGGGTGTAATTTCCACCAGCGCCCTGGAGATGGGAATCGATATCGGCCACCTGGATGTATGCATCCTGGTGGGCTATCCCGGTACCGTGATCAACACCTGGCAGCGGGGAGGCCGGGTGGGCCGATCGGGAAAGGCCTCCCTCGTGGTCCTGGTGGCCAAGCCTGACGCCCTGGACCAGTATTTCATGCGGCATCCGGACAACTTGTTCGAGAGAGGCTTCGAGGCCGTGGTGCTCGACCCGGACAACCGGTTCGTTACCGAGGCCCACCTGGTCTGCGCGGCGGTGGAGCATCCCATCACCCTGGCGGACTCTGAAACCTGGCCGATGAATCTTCATGACAGGCTCAAGGCACTGGAGGAATCAGGGGATCTGACCCGGTCGGCTGATGACCCGCCCACCTGGTATGCAGTAAAAAAGAGGCCTCATCTGGACGTCAACATCCGGTCGGTGGGCGGGACCTACACCATCTTCGATGCGGTGAGCGGTGCGGCCGTCGGCACGGTGGACGAAGGACGCGCCTTCAAGGAGTGCCATCCGGGGGCGGTCTATCTCCACCGGGGCGAACACTTCCTGGTGGAACGCCTGGATCTCAGGAAAATGGACGTGATCGCCCGGCCCGCTGACCTGAAATATTTCACGCGGGCACGTTCGGAAAAGGAGACCGAGATCCTCCAAGTCCTTCGAAGCCGGCCCAGGGGCAGGTTCGTGGTTCGGGAGGGCCGCCTCAAGGTTACGGAACAGGTCACGGGGTATGAGAAGCGGGCCCTGCCTGGACAGGAAATGCTTGGGGTGATCCCTTTGGATCTGCCGTCAAGGACCTTTGAGACAGTGGGGTTCTGGATCGAGATCGAGCCGGTCATAAAACGCATGGTGGAGGACAGGGGGCTCCATTTCATGGGCGGAATTCACGCCATAGAGCACGCAGCCATTGGAATCTTCCCTCTCTTCGCACTATGCGACCGCAACGACATCGGCGGGATCTGCTACCCTTACCACCCGGAACTCGACAAGGGCGCGATTTTCATCTATGACGGATACCCGGGGGGCGTCGGACTGGCCCAGCGAGGGTTCGAGGTGGTGAGCGATCTCCTGGAGCGCACCCTGGAGCACCTGCGCGGTTGCGATTGTGAGGAGGGCTGCCCGTCATGCATCCACTCCCCAAAGTGCGGGTCTGGGAACAAGCCCCTGGACAAGAACGCCGCCGTTTTCGTCCTGGAGTGTCTTCTGGGACACGTCCCGCTCGATGCGGCGGCGGACGGTGCCCGTGAAGAATCGGATCTTCGAACAGCGCCGGCCGGGCCCGCAACCCATGGTGAGCCCGAAGAACCCGGAATCGTCTACCTGGATCTGGAGACCAGGATGCTGGCCCAGGAGGTGGGGGGGTGGCGGAACACCCATCTCATGCGGGTCTCCGTGGCAGTAATCTACGACAGCAGGGAAAAGGCGTTTTTCTCCTTTACCGAGGACGAGGTGGACGACCTCATAGCTCTCCTTTTCAAGGCCGATTTAGTGGTGGGTTTCAATATTAAACGATTTGACTACGGCGTGTTGAGCGCTTACTCGGCAGCGGATTTGAACACGCTGAAGACCTTTGATATTCTGGAGGATATTCACCGCAGGCTGGGCTTCCGCCTGGGCCTGGACCACCTGGCCAGGGAGACCCTGGACCGGGGAAAGACGGCGGACGGGCTCCAGGCCGTGGAATGGTTTCGCGTCGGCGACATGGAGCGTTTGACCGCCTACTGCCGTGAGGATGTGGCTGTGACCAGGGATCTCTTCAGGTTCGGCCTGGATAAAGGGTATCTGGTGTACCGTCAAAAGAGGGAGAACCGCCGGGTCCGCCTGCGTGTGGACTGGGGCCTTGAAGACCTGCTGGAGGATCATGGCACCTGGTGAGAAAGGAGCGCAGGCCGGGGACGCCCCGTTTTCCTGCCGCATGTGCGGGCAATGCTGCTACGGGGAAGGGGGCATAACCGTGGATCCCCACGAGATCGAGCGTATCGCGGCATTTCTGGGCATGGAAACCGAGGAGTTCCACAGGTCCTGCTGTGAAATGCGATACGGGGGATTATCCATCAAATCCGACAAGGAGGGCAAATGCCTCTTTTTCGAGCCTGGCCGTGGATGCGAAATTCACCCGGTCAAGCCGAAGCGATGCGCTCAATGGCCGTTCTATCCCGCGCTTCTCAAGGATCGCACGGCCTGGTCCGAGGCCATGGACGCCTGCCCTGGAATCAACCGTAACTGCTCCCACGAGGCTTTTGTAAGGCAGGGAAGGCATGCAAGAGATAAGGCGGTTGATTGATCTCATCTACCCGCCTCGCTGCGCCGTGTGCGGCGGATTTCTTTCCCGGGGCAGGGGTGATGTGATTTGTCCCGAGTGCCAGGCGTCGTTACGGGCTGTGAACTCGCCCATGTGCAGGCGTTGCGGCCTGCCTTTTAGAAGCGGTCCGGATAAAGATCGACTCTGTGAAGCGTGCCTGCGGAGGCCGCCCACCTACGAGGCGGCGCGTGCCCTTTACGTGTATGAGGAAACAGTAATTCAGTCGGTACACCGTTTCAAGTACTCGGGCAGGACCCGGTTGGCCGAGGTCTTCGGGCCCATGCTGGCCCGATTGGCCCTGGAATGGCTCCCTGCAAACATAGAGCCTCTGGTCATGCCCGTTCCCTTGCACCTCAGAAGGCTCCGTGAACGGGGCTTCAACCAGAGCCTGCTTCTAGCAAGACATGTGGCCGGCGTTTGCGGGTATGAGCTGGATTATCTAAGCCTTTGCCGGGTGCGGCATACGCCTTCCCAGTCGGCCCTTGACCGGGACCACAGGCGGCAAAACGTGCTGGCGGCCTTTGAGGTTAAGAGACCCCTCGTGATTAAGGGACGGGACGTACTGCTCGTTGACGACGTCTCCACGACCGGTAGCACCCTGGACGCCTGCAGCCGGGCCCTTCTGCAGTCCGGGGCGCGCCGGGTCTACGGGCTGACTTTAGCCAGGGCCCCGGCCCGTCGTCGTTCCTCCATAGACCTTAACGGCCAACGGCCGAATGGGAGAGCCATGGAACAAATCAGAGCCAAAATCCGAACTCTCGAAGCGATGCGCGATGAAGTCACACGGCTAAAACGCAACGGAAAGTGCGTCGTGTTCACGAATGGGTGCTTCGACCTTCTCCATCCCGGTCATACCAGGTACCTGTGTGCGGCCCGGGCAATGGGCGATTACCTGATAGTGGGGATGAACAGCGACCGCTCGGTGCGCAGTATCAAAGGGGCCGGCCGGCCTGTCATGTCCGAAGACGCCCGGGCCGAAGTCCTGGCCTCCTTGAGCTTTGTGGATGCAGTGGTGCTGTTCGACGAAGACGATCCTCTAAAGGAAATCCAGGCCCTGGCGCCGGACGTGCTGGTCAAGGGGGCGGACTGGAAGGAAGAGGAGATAGTGGGGGCGGACGTGGTGCGGTCTACCGGGGGGGAGGTGCAGCGCATCGAGGTGGTTCCGGGGTACTCCACCACGGATATCATCGAGCGTATACGGTCCTCAGGCTCCTGAGATCCATTAATACGCCTCATGTGTTGTCCGGCAGGCGGGATTCGATAAACACCAGGGCCTCTGAAAGGCGGGTGCGCGCGGCAAGCCATCCGAGAAGCACGCCGAGGCCGTTGGCCGTCATGTCGAGCCATTGCAGGCTCCGGTGACCCGTGGCGCCCTGGGCCAGTTCGAGAACAACGCCCATTAGTACCAGCATGACCGCAATCCGGCGGCTGTAAGGTCCTGCCTGGTAGATCGCGCAGAACCAGAGCATGAGCCCCAGATACGCGGTAACATGAAGAAGTTTGTCGTTTACCTTGACAATAGGCGAATCAGAGGGCACGGGTACCAGGGAAAGGACGATCACCAGGGAGACGAAAGACCAGCCCAAGGCGAGCCATAGGCGCTTGTGGCGTAGAGGTTTAAAGGGCCCTTCCTGTTCCATGAAACCAGCATAGGACAGGGAGGCCATAGGGCCAAGAAAAAACGGAGAGGTGGAATATGGAAAGCGAAGATCAGTGCCCACGCGAATGGGTAAGGCGCACGACACCTTCAAAATGCGTTGCGGGGATTTTGCTGTCATACCTCGTCTTTATCCTGACGGGAATTGTGTCGCCGTGCCATGCCCTGGACAATGAAAAGACCCGGGCTAGCCTGAGAGGACTCCCGGGGTTTTTCCTCATGGTGGAAGACGTCCGGGTGGACATAGAAGATGACGGCCTGACCAGAAACGATATCCACGGGTTGGCGGAGAAGTTCCTCACCGATGCCGGCATTAAACTGCTTTCAAGGGACGCGTGGCGTGAGACGCCCGGTAGCCCCTGGCTCTATCTGTATGCACAGGTGATGCGCAGGGGATACGGGGATGACAGGGTCTATGTGTTCAGAATCAGCATTGAGGCCAAGCAGAGGGTCACCTTGGCCGGAAGACCGGAATCAGAGGAGATCCATGCCACCACCTGGAGCAGATCCATCCTGGGGAAGACCCGGTGGATCGAGGAAATAAAGGAGGGCGTGGAGATCAGCCTCCAATATTTTGTCGAGGCCTACAGATCTGTTAACGACCTTTAAGGCCCCGGCCTTCGGGGAACAATGAGGGAAAACAATACTTGCGGGCCGGGAAAAAGATTGCTAAATGTACACCATTGAGCGCCCATAGCTCAGTTGGATAGAGTGACGGACTACGAATCC
>CAYVDE010000158.1:0-6176 GCA_964450535.1 uncultured Desulfobacterales bacterium | reverse complement strand
CCCGAGGGACTTTTTGCGAGGCCATCAATCATGTCGTTTGATGAAAAAGCAGACTACTCAACTTCAAGATGGTGGACATCCAGCATACGGGTGAGGGCCTGTAATCCGCTGAGGATGCTTTGGGCCTCCTGTGTTGAGAGGCTGCGCAGGCCGTCCATTACCTTCTGCTGAATGGGAGGAGGTGCGTTTTCAGCCAGCTGATATCCTTCAGGTGTAAGCTCAATAGTGATGACACGGCGGTCAGGCGAGCTGCGGGTCCTTTTTGCAAGGCCCTTCTGTTCGAGCCGGTCGATGATGCCCGTTACAGTGCTGGGCTTGACAAAGATATGGCGTGCGATATGTGAAGAAGAAAGAGGACCGTTTTCATAAAGGGCGATCAGGCAGTTCAATTGTGCGGCGCTGACCTGGTATTTCTTGTTCAGTTCCTTGGTGTACATGGATCCGGCCTGCATCAGCCTGCGAATCTGGAAGATGATTTCACGAATCACCATCTGCTTTTCAGCAGTAGCGGCCTGAGAAGTGGGCGTAACAGGTTGTTTGGTTGTCATTAGGGCATACCTCTCTGTCCAATAGAAGGCAGTAAACAACCATATTTGATCGGTGTCGCCGGTCTTGCAAAAAGCGGATTAATTCTCTTGCGATCCCGATCCGGATCCCGATTCCGATTATCCAAACATCAACACTTCTTATTATTTGTAACAGCTTTTCAGGAGCAAGGCACTAACGGTTGTCCAGAATGGAAAGCTTTTTTTCCACGTTGTCCCGGATCCAATGGGAATCCCACCACTCGATCGGATTCACATGGGTCCCGTTCACCATTACGCTGAAATGGAGATGATCACCACCTGCAAGGCCGGTGGTCCCGGTGAACCCGATCACATCGCCTTTTTCCACATCCTGGCCGCGGGAAACGGACATGGAACTCAAGTGTCCATAAAGAGACATCAGTCGTTGTCCGTGGTCCAGGATAACGGTATTCCCGTAAATGCCCAGTTGTTCGGCAAACACCACGCGTCCCCTGTTCGCAGCAGGCACCGGTGAGTTGGCCAGGGATGCGAGATCGACTCCCATGTGATCTTTTTCGTCTATGGGTTCTCCGCGATAGAAATACACCCGGTGATCCGCATAACGGGCCATGGTCGCCGCGTTGGGCAGGCGTGTCCAGACTCCCTCCCAGAGCCGTTCCGGTGAAGATTCTTCCTGGATCTTCCTCATGGTATCGTGATTGCTCTCACGCAGTTCGTTGTTGATTTTCAGGTATCTTTCAATGGGGGTGTCTTGTTCATCAAAGGGAAAAAACGAGAAATAGGGCAGGATCTGCTCGAGAAAGCCGTCCGTTATGTTCATACGGTCCGAGCGGAATTTTTTCCCGCGGATCCGGTGGTAAAACGAGGCCACGGCATGATTGCCGGCCTTGTCTTCAGCCCACAGCGTGATCTTGGCTTTTGGTTGAATGTCGTGGGGTGCGGCGAAATAACATAAGTGAATCCCGGGCAGGCTTTCTTCATCAGCCATATGCCCGGGGTAGAGATCTCCATCCACCATGACCCCGCTCCTGTGAGTGTCTGATGATGCCTGGTAAATAATCAGGCAGGCACCGCCCTGATTTATGTAGTGAAGCCGTGTCAAGGCCCGTATGGAGGGGGGAATGGTATCAACAATGAGGTTGTGGCTGAGAAAGGTCCGGTTCCCGTCTCCACCGCCGCGCCTGGAGTGGTCGTGTACCTGGACCTCCAGCACGGCCCGGCCCTGGGCCAGGTTCAGGGCAACGGGGTCGACCTGAAATGTCTCCTCATGTTTGTACACGCCGTCCCTGTTGAAAAGCCCCTCATAGGGAAAGTCCCTCTCCAGCACCACGTTCTCACGGCCGGACTGATCAATTGTCACCCGCAGGGAACGCAGACCCCGTTTGGCGTCAACGGCTTCCAGGGTAAAGGACCGGCTTTCTGAAAGGAATTCAGGGAGCGGCCGGACCACTATTCCGGGGCTCTCTCCTTCAAAGACGTACATGACGAACCAGGCAAACACGGAGGAAAGGGCTAGAATCACTAATATAAAAAGGACCAGGGTGGCCTTTCCTTTTTTCTTCATGCCGATACCTCTCTTGGGGATTCCAGGGACCCCACAGCGTCCCCGCCCGTGAGCCGCAAGACATCACTTACAAGACGGTCAGGACGCCTTATGACAAACAGGGGTCTTCATAACAATTCCCGTCCCGGAACGCAATCCATTCCGGTTTATCATATGGTTCTGCTCTGATCATTTTCCTTGTTGCTCTTTGAATCCAAGGCGGGCCCTTGCCCGCAACCCAGCAGAAGAACGGCCCTCACACCTGCAGCCTTGGTGTGATAAATTTCTTGTTTTTTATGACAGGTTTTCATGAGTAAGACACGAATGTGTTACCACGAAAATCCGGTAGCATTATACCGCAAAAAAACCCAAATGGCGGGTCTCATCCGCAGGGGGTATTCGTCATGGGTATTCAGTGTTCACCCCCTGCGTATGGTCCGGCCGATTGCGTTCACGCGGGCCATGATCTCGGCCTGATCGAGGGTCTTGAATTGCCGATCCTCCATCAGCACCTCGCCGTCCGCCACAACATGCCTGACATCCGCACCTGTGGCTGAGTAAACGAGGGTCGAGAAGGGATTGTAGAGCGGCTGCAGGTGTGGCTGATCCACGTCCACCACAATCAGATCGGCCCGCTTCCCCGGCTCCAGTGTGCCGATTTCGCTGTCAAGACCCAACACGGACGCCCCCCCGAGAGTAGACATTTTCAAGGCCGCCTCCGCACTCAGGTATGTCGGATCGCCTCCAAAGACCTTGGCCGCCTTGGCCGCCGTGTCCATTTCTTGAAAGAGATCCAGGTCGTTGTTGCTGGCGCAGCCGTCGGTGCCCAGACCGAGCCGGACTCCTTGATTTAGAAGGTCCTGGACCCTGGCCGAGCCGGAGGCCAGCTTCATATTGCTCTCCGGCACGTGAACCAGGCGCACGCCCCGCTCAGCCAGGAGTCCTATCTCCTCGTCGTTCAGATGAATTCCATGCGCCCCGATAAGGTCATCGCCCAGGACCCCGATGCGGTCCAGATAAAAGACAGGCCGCATGCCGGTTCGCTTCAGTAGTTCCTCCACCTCGGCCGTTGTCTCGCTCAGGTGGGTTTGAAGAGGGACCCCGTACTCCCTTGAGATCTCCATGGCCCTTAAAAGGGTGTTTTCGGAGCAGGTGAGAGGGCTGTGGCAAAAGAGTCCGGGGGTGACACGCCGGGATGATCCGGCCCATCGTTTCAGGAAGGTCCGGCCCGAAAGCAGATTTTTTTCGGGGTCTTCCACCCCCGGCGCCGGGAAATCGATTATACCCTGGGCTACGAGGGCGCGGAGGCCGGACTCTAAAAAGGCCTCCATGGCGGAGTCCTGGTAGAAGTAACCGTCCGAGACACAGGTGGTCCCTGACGCGATCATTTCAAGGCACCCCAGCAGGGTTCCCCAGTAGACTGTCTCAGGATTGAGAAAACGGGCCTCGGCCGGGAAAATCTTATCGAAGAGCCATTCGCCGAGGGGAAGGTCATCGGCGAATCCCCGAAAGAGGGTCATTGCCGTGTGCGCGTGCGCATTTACAAGACCCGGCAGGATAATGCCGTTTCGCGCGTCGATTATCTTTTGCCTTCCGGTCTCGCTCTCACCCTGTTCCACGGCTAGTATACGGCCCCCGCCTATCCGAATGTAACCCTGTTCCACCGGCGTATGGCCCTCCACCATGGTGAGAATGGTTCCGCCCTGAATGATAAGATCCTCTGGAGGGGGGGCTAGGGGATCGAGCGATTGCGATGTGGACATGGACACCTCTTCAATTCAGGGGCTGAGGCCGGCGAACACAGATCTTTTTGTTTACTTGAGGTCCGGTGTGGGCGTTGAGCCTTGCATGGGCCTTGGCAGCCTTTCAAGGGACATTATATGGGCCGGGTGAACACGTCAAGGAAATCAAAATGGCTTGACAAGCGCGGGAGGTATGATAGCTAACTCTGTTTTCCGCCTAATGGCCGCAAACAACGGCATGCATCAGATGGATAGTCGATTGGCCCCCGCCCGCCCGGCGGGCTGGGTGTTTCAGGATTTGGAGATCATGGCAGAAATCGCACCGTTTCGAGGATGGATGTATAATCCGGATAAATTTGACGAACCGTCAAAACTGATGGCTCCGCCCTACGACGTGATCTCGCCGGAGGAGCAGGATGCACTCTACCAGGCTTCCCCCTACAATGTGGTCCGGCTCATTCTGGGCAAAAAGAAGACCGGCGATTCTGATTGGGACAACCGGTATACCCGTACGGCGGATACGTTGAAGCGTTGGGTGGGAAGCGACGTCCTGGTTTCATCACCAAACCCCGCGATGTACGTGACATCCATGACATACGACCCAGGGGACGGTTCGGGCCGTAAAACCCGGTGGGGACTGATTGCGCTCGTTCGAATAGAAGACGAGGGCTCTGAGGTGATCCTTCCTCACGAGCGGACGTTTTCCGCCCACAAGGACGATCGCCTCAAACTCATGCGGGCTACGGGCGCCCAACTGAGCCAGGTATTCGCCCTTTACGAAGACCCGGAGAATCAGGTAATGGGGTGTTTTCAGGAGGCCTCGGAACTTCCCCCGGATCTCGCTTTCGACTTTGCAGACAGCTCCTCTCATCGCCTGTGGATAGTCCGCCATCAAAGCGCCTTTTCTGAAGCGGCGGCCGCAATGAAGGGCCTCAAGCTGTTTATAGCTGACGGCCATCATCGCTACGAGACAGCCAGGAACTACCGCAACATGATGCGGGCCAGGTACGGGCACCGCCCAAGCGACCGCTCATTTGAGTTCGTAGCGATGTACCTCAGTAACATGACGGATCCCGGGCTTACCGTGCTTCCGGCCCATCGGCTCATCCGTCTTCTGGGTGACGAACCGGAGACCGCCTTTCCGCAGGGTTTGGATCGCTGGTTCGATATGTCACCCGTACCGTGGCCTCTTTCCGAGGCCGATGGACGGGCGCCTGAAATCAGGGCCCTGATAGAAGAGGCCGGGCGCACCACTGTGGCGTTCGGCTGCTTTCGTCACGGGGATGAACAAGGATTGCTGTTCCGGCTCAGACCGGGTGCGGAGCATGAGATGGGTGACGACCTGCATTCCTCCCTCAGAAAGCTGGACGTGCTGGTGCTTTCCCGCCTCGTTTTCCAGCGGTCACTCGGTTATTCACAGGCGGAGCTGGACAATGACAGAAGATTTCTGTATGAAAGCGACATGAGACGCGCACTGACTTCGATAGCCCGGGGAGATTGCAGCATGGGCTTTATTCTGAACCCCACCAAGATCTCCCACGTCAGGGAAGTCGCTTCCAATCAGCTGGTGATGCCGCGAAAGTCCACCTACTTTTATCCCAAGGTGCTCACAGGTCTCGTATTCAACCGGATGAATCCCAATGAGCACATCCAAGTCCCCTAGCAAAACTCATGTTGAGGCCCACGAACGTATGGATCCGTTTCTGGACGGACGGCTTACGGTCATCCAGTCCAGGCGGGGATATCGATTTTCCGTTGATGCGCTGCTGCTCTCGAGTTTCGCCGGAGTAAGGCGGGGTGATCTTGTTGTGGACCTGGGCACGGGTTGCGGGATTATTTCCCTCGTGCTCTTGTGTTCAAGAGACGCGGGCCGGTTGATCGGCCTGGAGATTCAGGACGGGCTGGCCCGACAGGCGATCCGCAATGCAAAACTCAACGGGCTTGAAACGAGCATGGCAGTGGTGCGGGGAGATCTCCGCAGGCCGCCCCTCAAAAACGGGATCTTCGACTTGGCGGTCTCCAATCCTCCTTACAGAAAGGCAAAAAGCGGCAGGATTAATCCGGATCAGGAACGTGCCATAGCAAGGCACGAGATCCAGGCGTGCCTGGATGACGTACTGCAGACGGCAAGGCTCCTTCTCAGGGAAAAGGGTCGGCTGGCCGTCATCTATCCGGCGGAACGGTCGGGGGACCTGTTGATTCGCATGCGGGGAGCCGGCGTGGAACCCAAGCGTTTGCAGTTCGTGTACCCGGATCTACGATCCGAAGCCAAGCTGGTGCTCGTGGAGGGAGTCCTGGGTGGAAGACCGGGGCTTAAGGTTCTTCCTCCCATAGTGGATCAGGGGGAGTATAGGTGTTGAGGTG
>CAYVDE010000157.1:0-6224 GCA_964450535.1 uncultured Desulfobacterales bacterium | reverse complement strand
AAAACAGACGATTTGGCTTGTTTTTTGCTGATATGTGAATTGATTAGCCAACGATATGTTTTATTGCTTGGTTTTATGAAAAGGAGGATAACCATGGATTTGACAGAACCCAAGATTGAAAAACAAGAGATATTAATTCTGGATGACAATAATTTCAACTCCGGTAATGTATGCATAGTGACAGGATGTGGATCCGGTATTGGCAGGGCCACGGCCATCGCGGCTTCGGCAAACAAAATAATTACAGTCGGGTTGGACATTAATGAGGAACAAGGCGAAATAACCAGAGAGATGGCCAAAAAACTAGGTGGGCAAATGGTATTTGTCAAAACCGACCTCACTGATGATGAGGCGTTGAAAAGAATTGTTTCAGATGCAGCAAAGATGGGACAGATAAAATTCCTGGCCAACATAGCAGGTATTCAGCACATCGATTCTGTCGAGAACTTTCCCATGGAGAAGTACGACTTGATGCAGAGATTGATGCTTCGGGCGCCTTTTCTCCTTTCAAAGCTGACCATACCCCACATGAAAAAGAGCCCGGACGGCACCGGCGTAATCGGTCAAATGGCTTCGGTCCATGGACACATATGCACATTGAATAAACCTGTTTACAATATAACCAAATTCGGACTCAGGGCCCTGGCCCAGTCAATATCCGCGGAAAGCAACGGAATGATCAGGTCTTTCACTGTGAGCACGGGTTTTGTAAAAACAGCACTGGCGCTCAATCAGGTTCCTGATCAGGCAAAACAGAGGGGTATTACCGAAGATGAGGTGGTCAAAGACGTGATGATGGGCCGTTCGCGCATAAAGGAGATGATGTCTCCCATAGAGGCGGCCAATCTGTTTATTTTCGGCTTTTCGCGCTTTTCAAAATACCTCGTGGGTGGAGATCTGCTCTTCGATGGTGGAATGGTATTGACATATTAAAAGCGCTCCCTACTCTGCCAAACGGATCGGGCCCCTCCCGGGCCCATTAAATATTACAACGCATCAAAAAAACTGCTCCCCAGGCGCGCTTATGCGCGCTCAGGGAGAACACATCGCCGGTGTGATATAGGTGTTACACCAGGCCGGCTATTCTGGGGGCGAATGTAATGATTGAAGGGAACAGGCAGAGGAGCATTATGCCGACCAGCATGAGCAGCAGGAATGGAACCACCCCTCTGTAGATGTGGGCCAGAGTCACTTCCGGTGGAGCAATGCCTTTGAGATAGAAGATCGTGTAGGCGAATGGTGGTGTCAGAAAAGAGGTCTGTAAAACCACGATATTCATCATGGCGAACCATATAGGATCAAAGCCGAGCTTTGCGGCAATAGGGGTGAACAGGGGCACGACTATCATGACAATGCCGATCCAGTCCAAAAACGCGCCCATTACGATGATTACCAGCCACATGGAGATCAAAATGCCCCACTTACCGAAAGGCAACCCCAAGACCAGGGCTTCGACCACACGGCCGCACCCCAGCCGCATGAAAACGCTGGTAAAGAACGAAGCTCCGATAACAACCATATAGACCATGGCGGATGTCTTCATGGTGCGTATGGCGGCATCCTTTAATATGCCCAGGTTCAGGGCTTTATAGCAGACAGCAAGGATTACGGCAGCAAACGCGCCGATGGCTGCGGCCTCTGTGGGGGCGGCCAGGCCGAAAAAAATCGAGCCCAGGACCGCGAGGACCAGCAGGCACACCGGAACCACCGAGGTTGAAAACATCTTGAGCTTTTGAAACAGGGTGACTCTGATTTCATCCGGTGAGATTGATGGTCCCATTGAGGGTGTGATGAAGCAGCGGACACCGATGTATAACACATACAGGCCGGCCAGGACCAGGCCGGGGAAAAACGCGCCTATGAGCAGGGCTCCTACCGAGACATTGGCTATGGGGGCGTAAACCAGAATCAGGATGCTTGGCGGAATCAGGATACCCAGGGCGCCGCCTGAACAGATGGAACCACAGGCAAGGGGCTTGTCATAACCGTATTTGAGCATGGCCGGCAAGGCCATGATTCCCATGGTCACAACCGTAGCTCCGACCACGCCTGTGGCAGCGGCAAAGATGGTACATGATAAGACCGTCGCAATGGCCAGACCGCCCTTCAGTTTACCCAACAGAACAAACATGGCGTCGTAAAGCCTGGTTGCAATACCGGATCTCTCAATAATAATACCCATGAAAACGAATAGGGGAATAGCAATGAGAATGTAATCAGATAAGACAACAAAGATCCTGAGCATGAAAATATTGGCAACCTGTGGCCCGATAAATACAAAACCGAATATCATTGCGACCCCGGCCAGTGAAAAGCCGATAGGGAATCCCAGCATCACAACAATGATTAAAGAGGCCAACATCAGGATGGTAATTATTTCTACACTCATAGGGATTCATCTCCTGTGAGTAAGACGCGAAGTTCTTTGATGAATTCGACCACCCCCTGTAAAAGCAGTAATAGGACTCCTGCACAAATCCAGGTCTTGTATGGATAAACTATCGGCATATAGCCGGTCATGGATCTTTCCTTGAGAGCCCATGAACTCTGCAGGTGTGGCAGCATCGCCATGAAAATATGGAACCAGCAGAAGAAAAATAGGGCCAGGATAAAAAACACATGGATAGCGGCAGTTACCCTTCGTGGCAGCATTGAAGAAATAAGATCTACTGCAACATGTCCCTTTTCCTGCCAGGTATATGCCATTCCAAAAATCAATATTATACTTGCTAAAAAATATGTTAAATCATAGCTCCATTGCGTAGGCGCATTGAATCCATAACGAGCCGTAACTTCATAAGTTAGGGTAAGGATTAGGAAAAAAATAATGAAAGATGCGATTTGAGCAATTTTGGCTGTTGTGAAATTGATAACCTTAATCAGCAGTTTCAGGAAGGCCACTTGAGTACCCCCTTTCCCGATGTTAAGGACAAAAGGATGGGCGGCATAAAATCAACAAAAAAGCGCAAAGCAATGAACAATGTGAGGACTCCAAGGTGTTACATTGTTCATTGCTCGCGCTCTCGCTCCTAAGGGCGGGTTGTATCATCGCTGCAGAATGTCATATATCATCAAGCCTCACTTGCGAACAGGTACCATATAGTGCTCATACTCCGAGAACTTGGTCCAGAATTCCTGTACGGAGTTCCAGGTCTTGGTGTAATGGGCGTTGTTCTTGGCCTTGACGTCCTTGTCAATATATTCCCAGGCCTGCTTACGGAATGCACGCTGCGCCTCATCATCAACCCTGGTGAAGACCTTGCCCTGTCCCCTCCAGTAGTCAAAGGTCTCGAATCCCTTGACGATGTCCTCGGACCAGCTCCATAGGGTCATGGCCATGGCGGCACTCTGAATGACAGCCTTGTAGTGATCCGGCAGGGCGTCGTACTTGGCCTTGTTGAACCCCAGCTCAAAAAAGCAGGTGGGCTGGTGCATGCCGGGACCCGCCACGTATTTTGTGACTTCATGAAATCCCTGCTGGCGGTTGACAATGGGGCTGCTGAACTCCAGGGCGTCCAGAATGCCTCTCTCAAGAGCCGGGTACAACTCAGTCCCGGGCAGCATGGTAACGGACACGCCCATTTCCTTGAGGATTTCACCCCACCATCCCGGGGTACGATATTTGAGGCCGACCCAG
This sequence comes from uncultured Desulfobacterales bacterium, assembly GCA_964450535.1. Classification (GTDB taxonomy): domain Bacteria; phylum Desulfobacterota; class DSM-4660; order Desulfatiglandales; family HGW-15; genus JAIPEI01. Next base: position 2,587 of record CAYVDE010000157.1, on the reverse strand, counting down.
TCATCAAGTTTTTCAAGGGGCTTGTTGGAATGCGCCAGCAGCTCGGGATGTGTCACACCGCCGGGAATGGAATAAACATTCATGCCTATTTCATCGTACATTTCCTGCAGTAGTTCCTTTCCGCCATACCCGTAAAACCATGTTACGTGCATAACAGGCTCTAAATGCATTGGAATAGATGCAAAAAAAGGAGCGGACGGGTGTTTGCCCATCCAGTAACCCGGCCAGCTGTGAAAGGCGTCGATAACACCTGTGTGGGTGGCGTCAAGGACTTCGAGACCGCCTACAACGGCGCCTGCAGGCAAGACTTCAATTTTGAAGTTGCCGCCGGTCATCATTTCTACGCGTTTGGCAAAATCTTCGGCCATTTGATGCAGCAGCCAGCCCTGGGCCCAGGTTGTTTGAAGTGTCCAGTTGACTTTTGGTAGATCGCCTGCCGCCCCTTTCTTCTTGGCATGGCAGACACCGGTCAGGAGAAGCGAAACCGCCAATACGGCTGTGATGAGGGTTGTAAACGTTCTTTTCCTGTCCATCAGCTTACCTCCTTGGTATTGGTTTAAAAACGGCAAAGGGGAAACGGGTTATACGGAAACCTCTAAGCAAATTTCAGACCAAGCCCCTTGGCTCAATGCCATTAAAACAAGCCGCCTGTTCCATTCCTTTGCTTCCCCCACGCATGGTTCCACAAATACGATTACAGATTCTTCATCCCCCATTCGCGCACTTCGTGTTACGCGTGGTCTAAAAAGAGTCTGTTTAATCACGAAGTAGACTATTAAAGCGAATAAAACCGCAAAAAAATACCGGCAGTGATTTGGCACGTTGCTTTTTGAACAATGCCCGGTTTGCAAAGGTTGCGGCACCATCACTTTCCGGGCGTTTCCCGTGAACGGCGGAGTCGTAAGGTGCCCTGTCGTATGAAATTAGCCTTATATGTTCAGGAGGTTAAGGCCTTACCAGCGCAGGCCGAAAGGGCTTCGGGAAGCCTTGGCATGCTGGTCAGGGGAAACCGGCACTCAAGTAATGACGACATTTTCCCCGGAAAACAAACAAGGGGCTTTTTTTGTTTGAAGTTAAATGGAAATCTGGTAATTACTTGTATCAGAATAAATACATGTATCTTTTCTGATACAGGAGTTGCCAATGGGTTCCCTCATCGGAACAGGCTTTGGGACCAGGTCAACGGAAAAGCCGCTCGCTGAGCAGCTGGAAATGTATGAGCTGATTTTCAATGCCATTTACAACGGTTGTATGGTGACGGATGAAGAGGGTTATATCACCCATTTCAACCGGCCCTATGGCGAATTCCTGCACCTGAATCCGGAAGAACAGATAGGCAGGCACTGCACCGAAGTTATCGAGAACACCAGAATGCACCTGGTGGCCCGGACAGGGAAAGCGGAGATCAATGAAAGCCACCGCATCCGCGGGCAGGACATGGTTGTCCAGCGCATCCCCATCAGGAAGAACGGCGCTGTCGTAGGTGTCTTCGGCCAGGTTATGTTCAAGGACGTTCGTGATGTTAAAAAACTGGCCGATAACCTGAAGGTTCTCGAGAGCAAGGTGGAGCTATACGAGAAGGAACTGATCTCCCTGAGATCCACCAAGTACACGCTCGACAGCATCATAGGCGTCAGCTCCGCCATAAGAGGCCTCAAACAGGATGCGATGCAGGCTGCGTCTACGCACCTCCCGGTCCTTATCACGGGTGAGTCGGGGACCGGCAAAGAGCTTTTCGCCCAGGCCATACACCATGCGAGCCCTCGCAAGATCCATCCATTCATTAGAATAAATTGCGCTTCGATTCCCAAAGACCTGCTGGAGAGCGAGTTGTTCGGCTACGATAAAGGGGCCTTTACCGGGGCCAGGACCGAAGGCAAGCCGGGAAAATTCGAACTGGCCAAGCGGGGGACCGTGTTCCTTGATGAAATCGGAGACCTCCCCCTGGACATGCAGCCAAAGCTCCTCAGGGTGCTCGAGGAGAAGGAGTTTGAACGGGTGGGCGGCACCAGGCTGATCAAGGCTGACTTCCGGCTCATTGCTGCGAGCAATCAGGACCTCGAAGGAATGCTGGAGGAAGGCCGGTTCAGAAAGGACCTTTTCTACCGCCTCAATGTGTTTCCGTTACACATACCTCCCGTGAGGGAGCGCAGAGAGGACATCCTTCCCATGGCCCGCTTCATGCTCAGCCAGATCTCTGATGATGCTTCACTGTCTGAGATCATCCTGGATGTCCAGGCGGAACGTGCCATGATGAAATACGACTGGCCTGGAAACGGCAGGGAGCTTTCGAATGTTCTGGAGCGGGTCGTGTCGTCCCTCAGAGGGAACACCATTCACACATGCGATTTGCCCTTCTACCTCTACCGCAGCAGGAAACAGCTTCCAGGCGAAGGAGGGAAATCCCTGAAGACAATTCACGATTCAGCCGAGAGGGAAGCGATCCGTTACGCACTGGAGTCGACAAATTACAACAAATCCAAGGCCGCGGCTCTTCTGGGCATACACAGGACGGCTCTTTATAAGAAAATAAAGAAATACAACCTTCCGCTGGTGGTTACGTAGGTATGCTAGAACCATTGGCCCG
>CAYVDE010000156.1:0-6292 GCA_964450535.1 uncultured Desulfobacterales bacterium | reverse complement strand
CGAGCGGGATCCTCTGCTTCATCCTCTTCGGGCGCTTCATCCTGCCCCAGGGCACTAAGGAAGATGATTTCTCCGAGGAAGAAGCAGGCGACGAGGAAAGGGGGTTGCTGCCGGATGTCGGGGATGCCTTTGAGCTGAGGACACCCGATGATTTCACCCACTATCGTGAACCCGTACGGGTTGAGGATTTGAGGCGGCGCTATCTGGTGAACATTGTGGCCACGACCGAGCCTCCTGACTTCAAGCGGTTCTCCCCCCCCATAGACGCTGTTATCCGGTCCGGCAGCGATCTTCTGGTCTTCGGCCGTGCCAGGGACGTCAGACGCATGGCCGAAAACGAGGAGATGATTCTCAAGCAGGATATGGAGGTCTTTAAAGACGATGTGGCGGACCATGCCTCGGGTACTGTGGAGGCCGTTGTGAGGCCCCGTTCTTCGATCGAAGGAAAGACCCTCAAGCAGATCAGCCTGCGCGACCGCTTTCAGGTGGCGCCCCTGGCCATTTACCGGGAGGGTGAGATCTACCGGGCGGAAATCGGCGACCTGCCGCTGAGGGTGGGCGACGCCATTGTGCTGCACGGCACGTGGAGCCGCCTGCAGGTCCTGCAGGCCGAAGGGTCGCTGCTCTTTACGACCCCGGTGGACGTGGAAGTCATGCGCCCTGAAAAGGCCACCTTTGCCGGCCTCTGGCTTGCCGTTGCGCTGGCCATGATCCTGGTGTTCAAGATACAGCTCTCGGTCTGCCTGATGACCGGGGCCCTGGGCATGGTCATAACGAGGGTCCTCAGCATTGACGAGGCCTACCAGGCCGTGGACTGGCGAACGGTCTTCCTGCTGGCAGGCCTGATCCCTCTGGGCATTGCAACGGAAAAGACCGGGACCGCCGCCTGGATCGCTCACACGGTGCTGGCCGCCATAGGCACGGTCCAGCCCATTGTCCTGCTGGCGGTCATCGGGGTGTTGACATCCGCTTTCACCCTCGTCATCTCGAACGTGGGGGCTACGGTCCTGCTGGTCCCCCTGGTCGTGAACATGGCCATAGCGGCCAATGCGGATCCGCGGATGGCGGCCCTGGTGGTGGGGATCGCGGCCAGCAACTCCTTCATCCTTCCGACTCATCAGGTCAACGCCTTTTACATGGGGCCCGGGAGGTATCGCAGTAAGGACTTTTTAAAAGCGGGAAGCCTGATAAGCATAGTCTTTATTATCGTCATGATCGGCATGATACGGCTTGTTTATGGTGTTTAAAGCGTAAAAACTCAGGAGTCTTAAGATGGCAATCATCACAATTTCGAGGGGTTCATACAGCAAGGGCAAAGAGGTTGCAGAAAAAGTCGCAGAACGGCTGAACTACCGGTGCCTCAGCCGGGACGTGATTTTAGAGGCGAGCGGGCTTTACCACATCCCGGAGATCAAACTCGTCAAGGCCATCCACGATGCGCCGTCTGTCCTGGATCGTATCAGGGGGGGCAAACGCGCCTACATAGCGTATTACAAGAGCGCGCTCACCGGGCTGGTCCGGGAGGACAACATCGTCTACCACGGCCTTGCCGGGCACCTCCTGCTCAAAGGCGTGCCGCACATCTTAAAGGTCCGGATCATAGCCGACCTCGAGGATAGAGTGCGAAACGAGATGAAACAGGAGGGTATCGGCGAGAACGCGGCGCGCTCCATGATCCTCAAGGACGATCAGGAACGCAGGAAGTGGACGATGAGCCTGTACGGGGCTGATCCGTGGGACAGCTCCCTGTATGATCTCGTGATTCATATCCAGCGGTTCACCGTGTCGAACGCCGTTGATTTCGTCTGCCAAGCCGCAGAAATGGACCAGTTCAGGACCACCAGGGAATCCCAGCAGAAGATGGACGACCTTGCCCTGGCCTGCCGGGTGAAGGCCGCGCTGGTCGAGCTGAACGCGGATGTCGAAGTCACGTGCGAATACGGCAATGTCCTTGTTTTTGCAGGGACAGACGAACGGCTGGCGCGCAGGCTCAGGGAAAAAGTAAAGACCCTTGGCAGGGAGATTGGCGGCATCAACAACATAGAAGTACACTCCGGTGCTCCTTCAGAGGACACACAATGAATGCCGGCAAAGGGAGGTGTATTGCGGCTGTTCTGTAAACAAGGCCGATCCCTCGGGGCGGAGTTGTTTTTCCTATAGGGAGGATTCTTTCATGCCTGTAATCATCATCTCATCGGATTCTTATCAAGTGGGCCGGGAAATAGCCGAATCGGCCGCCGGGGCCCTGGAGTACAGGTTTATCGGCCGCGAGATACTGGGTAAAGCCGCTTCCAAGTACGGGGTTCCCGAAGACCAGCTCACACAGGCGCTCGATGACAGTCCCTCTTTGTTGCGAGGGGCGTCAAAGACTCGAAACCAGCATCTGGCATACATCCAGGCGGTCACGCTTTCCGAGCTGCTCGAAGACAAAGCGGTCTGCCAGGGCCTTGCCGCCCATCTCTATGTCCTGGGGGTCTCCCACGTGCTGAGGGTCCGGATCCTATCAGATGCCGAGAAACTGGCAAAGCAATCGGCCTCGCAGGGAGGTGTCTCCATCAGCAAGGCCCATAAGCTCATAGAACGGCAAAAGACGTTTCGAAGGCGCTGGTCAATGGAATTTTTTGATCTGGACGAGACCGATCCCTCCCATTATGATCTGGTGATCAGCCTCTCCCAGATCGACTCCCGGGAGGCGGTGAAGATCATCAGGGAGACAGTGGGGTACCCGCGTTTCAAGCCCATGACCTATTCCATGAACTGCATGGAAGACCTGGCCCTTGCCGCCAGTGTGAGGGCGGTTTTGTGGGAGCAGTTCCCCGGCGCAAAGGTGGAGTCGGACAGAGGGACCGTGGTCGTGGAGACGGCAGAATTGAAGAGGGATAAAGACAAAAAGGTCAAGGCCATCAAGGACATGGCCGGCAAGATACCCGGTGTTGAATATGTGGAGGTCCATGTCGTGAATCAGTTTTTCGGGAAAAAGAAATCAGGAGGAAAGAATGCCTGAAACACTCGAGGTCATGCTCTTGGATGATGAACCCATCGTGGGCCGGAGGCTCGAGGCCGGGTTGAAAAAGCTGGGCTGCGGTGTGGAGGTTTACGAAGACTCGTCAAAGGCCCTCTCACGGATTTCGGAAAAGCCCTTTGACATTGTCATAACGGATATCATGATGGCGGAGGTGAACGGCATTCAGATATTGGAAGCCGCCAAGAAAGCCAACCCGAACACCAAGGTAATCGTCATCACGGGCTTTGCCACGGTGTCGCTGGCCAGGGAGGCCATGGAGAAAGGCGCCTTTGATATGATCGCCAAGCCCTTCAAGCCGAGCGATCTGAGAGCGCTGGTCGTAAAGGCGGCTCATGAACTGGGATTCACGGAAGTCTCTTCCGAGGAAGAATAGGCGCCTTGGTGCTCATGGCTGAAATCGACCGCGAAGAGCAATCCAAATTGTCTTACGAAAAAGGCCTGTTGGAACGGCCGGCCTTCAGTTTCCGGTTTCAGATAATTCTGGGTTTTTTCACCTTCTTCATCCTTTCCGTGGCGATTACCATCGCGGCCATGGTCACCATCAACGGGATCGAGAAGCGGATCGCCACGGTCCAGGTCTGGGAGCGGTTCCTTTTCAATATCGAACAGGCAAGGCGGTGGGAAAAAAACTTCTTCCTCTACGGCACGAACCTGAATGACGCCCTTCAGAGTGCTGACGACGCGCGCGAGCTCCTCGAAAGGCACCTCAAAGACCTTAAGATAGCCTCCTCGCCCACGAAAAAGCAGGAGATCATCGAGGAAATGGAGTTGTACTATTCCGAGCTCCATGACTTGTCCGAGCTCGTCGAGAGCGGCCACAACACACCCGCCGTTCAGGTAGAGGTCGAAAACAGGCTGAGGCACTATGGCTCTCAGGTAGTCAACCAGGCCGCGGAGCTGGCCGCCAGTGAATTCGATCTGGTGACCAGATGGCTCCAGTTGCTTCAGAAGGTTCCGGCCTACTTCCTGGTCTTTCTCTTTTTTCTGATGATGTACATGATCTGGTTCCTGTCGCGAAGGTTCATGAAGCCCCTGAAATATCTCGTCGACCAGACCCGCCGCATTGCAAAGGGGGACTTTACGCCGGTCAAGCCCGTACGCAAGTACCGGGACGAATTCACAACAGTGGAAGTGGCGATCAACCGGATGCTGAGAGAACTGGAGCGCCGTCAGAACTCCCTGATTGAATCCCACAAGCTGCGTGCCGTGGGAATCCTCACGGCAGGCGTGGCCCATGAGCTGAATAATCCCCTGAACAACATCATGCTGACCGCCTACTCCCTGCTCGAAGAGTATGGTACCCTGGACCGTAACGAGCACATGGACATGATCCAGGACATCATCGGTGAAACGGAACGCTCCCGGAGCATCGTTCACAATCTTCTTGACTTCACAAGGGAGAATGTATCAGTCCTGGAGTTGCTGGACCTGGGCAAGCTGGTTCAGGAAACGGCGAAACTGGCCCTGAACCAGGCAAGGGTCCGGGGGGCGGCCATAAATGTCGAGGTTGAACCGGACCTGCCCAGAATTCAAGGAGACAGGCAGCAGTTGAAGCAGGTCGTCCTTAACCTGATCCTGAACTCCCTGGATGCGGTCAGCAGTGGAGGCCGCATCGAGGTGAGGGCCAGAACAATCAAACCGGGTTATCTCATGGTGCAGGTTGAGGATGACGGGGCCGGCATTCCGGCTGATTTGCTTCCAAATATCTTCGACCCGTTTTTTACCACAAAGCCCGTGGGCAAAGGGACCGGTCTGGGGCTTTCCGTGTCCCACGGGATTATCACCAAACACGGCGGCCGGATCGAGGTGGACAGCGTCCCCGGCCGGAAGACCGTTTTCTCGATCACCTTGCCCTGCGATGCCTCCGCCATCGTCAGTAGGGAAGACTCATAATGCCCGGGGATGATCCCGATTGAACCGGATCAAACAAGCGAATGCCCTCAGAGTTGCTGTTGTGGATGATGAACCCCTTGCCGTCAAACACATCAGCCGCATTCTGGGAAGGCACGGTCACGAGGTGGAGACCTTTACCAACCCCGAGCAGGCCCTACTGCGCATGGCGCAGTCCCCCTTTCATATAGTCATGACCGACATATGCATGCCGCAAATGAGCGGCATGGAACTTCTGGAGCGTGTCAAATCGCGGTTTCCCGAGACCCAGGTCATCCTGTTCACCGGGTACGGCTCGGTGGACGACGCGGTCAAGGCCATCAAGCAGGGCGCCTTCTATTATGTTGAAAAGCCCCTGACGCCGGACAAGGTGTTGTCGGTCCTGACGCGGGCCGCTGACAAGCTTTCCCTGATGGCCGAAAACAGGAACCTGAAGGAGGAGCTTCACAAAAAGGACCACTCGCTGGGGATCCTGGGCGTCAGCCCCCAGATCAGGGAGCTGATAAAGGTCATCAACAAGGTGGCCAAGATAGACTGCAATGTGCTGATTCAGGGTGAGAGCGGGACCGGAAAGGAGCTGGCGGCAAGGGCCATCCATCGCGGCAGCTTGAGAAAAAACAAGCCGTTTGTGGCGTTCAACTGCGGCGGTTTCACGGAGGAACTGGCAGCCAACGAGCTTTTCGGGCATGAAAGGGGCGCCTTTACCGGGGCCGACAGCGTCAAGCAGGGGCTGTTCGAGGCGGCCCAGGGGGGATCGGTGTTCCTGGACGAGATCGCGGAGATGGCGCTATCCACGCAGGTGAAGCTGCTCAGGCTGATCCAGGAGAGGAAGCTGTTCAGGGTCGGCGGGTCCAAGGCGATCGATTTGGACGTGAGGTTGATATCAGCCACCAATAAGGACCTGGAGCACGAGGTCAAGTCCGGCCGTTTTCGGGAAGACCTGTTTTTTCGCGTGAAGGTGGTGGTGATTCGGGTCCCGCCGCTGCGTGAACGAAAAGAAGACATCCCATTGCTAGTAGAGCATTTCACCGATTACTACAATGCGCTGTACAACAAGAGAGTGGAGGGTTTCACCGATCACGCCATGGACATCCTCATGCGCTACTCCTTTCCCGGCAACGTGCGGGAGTTGGAGCACATGGTCTGCAGTGCCGTGGCCCTTGGTGAGAGACGCAGGCTCCAGGCCGATGACCTGCCTGAAGACCTTCGGCTGCTGGATATCTACACGGTGCTGCGGGATGACCTGAGCACGTTGGCGGAGCATGAAAAGGCCCACATTATAAGAGTCCTCGAGGCCACCAATTACAACAAGGCGCGGGCGGCCCAGATCCTGGGCATACCCAGGACCACCCTCTGGCGCAAGATAAAGAAGTTCGG
>CAYVDE010000155.1:0-6332 GCA_964450535.1 uncultured Desulfobacterales bacterium | reverse complement strand
GTCTAATCCTGCAAAGGCTGTATGGATGTGGGCGAAGATCCGGGCCGCGGGCGGCGGGAGGCTCCGTGCGCCGGCAGGGCCTCGAGCCCCCCGGTTGAGCTATGGGACCTTATTCTATGGATCTGCGCTCCGGGGGGTATTGGTGCATGGGGCGGCCTGCCCCTGACAGGCTCGGAAGGACCGTGGGTCCGGATGGCCGAAATCCCTTCAGTGCTCTGGCCGGGCCTTGGAACAACGCGTGCCGTCGTGGATCTTTCACGAGAAGCCGCCGGAACCGGCCTGGGAGCGGTGGATCTCACAGAAACGGCCGCCGGGGCAGTATCCGAAGCCCCTCCAGATGGATACCGGCCGGGGGCCGAAAACACATAGACACCCACCACCTGCTGATCCTTGTCAAAGGTGAAGGAAAAATTGCGGGACCCGAGAATACGGCGAAGGCCCTCTTCCATGGTGAGGTCTTGAAACCGGACCTTGACCTGTTCGTTCATAGTATCCTGCCCTGCAAAAAACCGTATGCCCTTCTCATTGTAGAGCCGTGAGAACACTGTGTGCAAAGAGGTCTCGCTGCTCTCCATTGAGACCCGGTTGCCTGAAAACTCCATTCTGAGGTTCGTGTCCGCGTCAAGTCCGGCCGGCGCCGCCGGCAAGAGCAAAACCAATATCAAAGGTATTAGTGATGCTCTCATTGGATAACCTCCTTTCAGTGCCCATGCGCACCGAATTCCAGCTTCACTTACCTGTAAAGACAGGATTTCCGCCTCCCCACGCGATTTTCTATACAAGGCAAGAAAACCTTTTCATTTTGCAATAGAAATACTATAATACATCCCTTAAAAGAGGTCAAAGAGTTTTCATTATACCTCTCCCAAATGGTAACTATTCGTAATAAAACGACATGGAAATTAAGCTTCTGCTCATTTTAATTAATGTAACACTCACCTTACTGATAGCCTGGGTTGCTATGGAAATGCTGGAATTCTCGTTATTTACACCTGACTACCAGGAGGCAAACCAAATAGAGGAAGTCTATGATAAGAAGCGATCAGTCAGCAGAAAGGATACAAGTAAGATAGATATGTCTTATACATTCCTTACTGCCAAAGATATTTTTCAAACGAGCACCAAGCCGCCCCAGGCACTCCCAGCAGCAAATGTAAAGGCACCGGAGACGCCTCAGGCTCCAAAGGCCATGCCCAAGCTCACCCTGATAGGGACAGCGATCGGAGAGGGTGGACAGAGCTTTGCGATCATTATGGACGAAAAAAGGCGGGAGCAGTCCCTCTTCTATGTGAACGACTCGGTGTCCGGGGTTCGGGTTGAAGAGGTGCATGCCGATCGAGTGGTCCTGTCATTTGAAGGCAAAAGGGAGGTCCTGCCCCTTGCCTTTGAGCCGTCCCCGGCCATTGAGAAGAGGCGGGCCCCGGCATCCCGTGTAAAGCCGAGATCCAGGGTGCCTGAGCTTCCTCCTGAACCGGAGGATGATTCACCTGATGAAGAGGAGCCTGGACTTCCACCGGAACCGAGCGATTAAAGGCCTATGAACACAAGAAAGAGAGCAGACAACCGCCCGGGGATTTTTTTACTCGTTTTTTTCGTTATGACGGTCTTCTCAGGCATGACCGCGGCGCAGGAACCCCTCCCACAGGAAAACGGGTTTGCCGTGGACCGGAGACCCGAGTACATCACCATGAATTTCAAGGAGGTTGACATCCAGGTCCTCATCCGCTTCATTAGCGAGATAACGGGCAGGAACTTCCTGATAGACCCGAACGTGCGCGGCAAGGTGACGATTCTCTCGCCGGACAAGGTCACTATTGACGAGGCCTATCAGGTCTTTTTGTCGATCCTGGACGTCCATGGTTTCGCGGCTGTGCCGTCGGGGAGAGTGACCAAGATCGTTCCCGCTGCGGAGGCAAGGGCCAAAGGAGTTGAGACCCTTATAGAAGGGCCTGGCCTGTCGGTGGACGACAAAGTCATAACCCAGCTCATCCCCTTGAGACATGCAGACGCCGCTAAATTGGCTGCCGTTCTCAAACCCCTTGTCCAGAAGACCGGGCTGCTCGTGCCCTACCCCGAGACAAACACCCTTATAATCATCGACGCCCTCTCCAATATCCAGCGCCTTTTGGGCATAATCTATCAGTTGGACGTACCCGGCGACAGGGTGATCCAGGTCTTTGTGCTGGAGCACGCAAGGGCCGCGGACCTGGGGCCCAAGATACTAAGCGTACTCCAGGAGACAAAGGCCAAGGGGGCTGCTCAGCAGAACCTTAAGATTATTCCGGACAAGCGCACCAACTCTTTGATCCTGCTGGCCTCACGGGAAGACACCGCCAATGTCCGGCTTCTCATAGAAGAACTCGACAAACGACAGCTCCGGCCAAGGGAGAACATCCACATCTATCCCCTGAAAAACGCCGTGGCAGAAGACCTGGTGTCGGTCCTCTCGGAGATCCCCGGCAAGGGAGAAACAGCGGAAAAGGGCAAGGCCCCGGTGCTCTCAAAAGACATCCAGATCTCGGCCGACAAGGCAACCAACACGCTGGTGATCATAGCGGACCCGGACGAGTACCAGATCCTTCGGGGCATAATCGAGAAGCTGGATGTCACCAGGAGCATGGTCTATGTGGAAGCCCTGATCGTGGAAGTCACTGCCTCCAAGGCCATGCAACTCGGGGTGGAGTGGCGGGCGGGCAATGAATACGACGGCGGTTTGGGTGGCGACCGGGGCGGCGGCGTGTGGCTCGGGGGGTCCACCGGCCCGGACCGAAACATAGCCGGATTGGCCGCCGGGGCCCTGCCCCAGGGTTTTGTGGCCGGGGTGATCGGCCGGAGCATCTCCCTTGGCGATGTAATCTTTCCATCGCTGGGGGTGTTCGTGCGCGCCATTCAGTCCGACGATGACTTCAACATCCTTTCAACTCCCCAGATTCTCACCCTGGACAATGAAGAGGCAGTGATAGAAGTCGGCCAGAACATACCTTTTGTAACGAGGGTGGACCAGCCGAACGACATCACGGAGAGGGCCATTCAGAGCTTTGAGTACAGGGATATCGGCGTCACTCTCAAGGTGACCCCTCACATTAACCAGGAAGGGGTCGTACGTTTGCAGGTGGAGCAGAGCGTGAAGTCCATTCTGGAGAGGACCGCGCTGGGCGGAAGTGTCCTGGCCCCGACCACCACCTTTCGAACGGCAAGGACCGTAATAACGGTGATGGACGGTGAGACAGCTGTCATAGGCGGGCTCATGGAAGAGAGGGTCAACAGCAGCAAGAGCTACACCCCTTGCCTGGGTACCATTCCGGGGCTGGGATGGCTGTTCAAGCACGCCTCTGAACGTGAAGAAAAGACCAACCTGCTTGTTTTCCTTTCTCCTAAAGTAATCGTGAGCCCGGCGGAAGGCCGTGCCCTCTACGAGGAAAAGGAAAGTGACATCCAGGAAAAGATAGAGGAACTGGATGAGAAGAAGGATCTGGAAACTTTGCGCCGGAAGGCGTTCGAATAGTTGAGAGTCATGCTTGAAAACCGCCAGGATTTTAGAGAGACCTTGCCTGCGCATCCCGAGGATAACGGGGATGAGTGGGCTCGGTTGTCCGCTTATGCGGAGCGGCTCGGCCTTCCCGTCAAACAAGACCTGATCGAAGAACTCGAGTTCAAGGACACGCTCACCTACCCCATTCAATACTTCAAGCGTGTGGGCCTTGTACCCCTCAATATCTCTAACGGGACCCTGACGGTCGCGGTTAACCACCCGCTGAACTTTCAGATGGGAGACGACCTGGCGCGGGAGTTGGGATGCTCCGGGGCCCGTTTCGTTCTCGCAACCCGCGACGAGATCCAGTCGGCAATCAATCTACTCTACGATCAATCAAGCGACGACGCGGAGAGGATGGTCCAGGACCTCGAATCCAGCCATCCGGGCGAGATGCGCCTGGACGATCTCGAAGAGCTGGAAGACCTCATGGACGCCACCCATGAGGCACCCATCATCCGCATCGTCAACGTAATGCTGACCCAGGCGCTCAGGCGCAAGGCGAGCGACATCCACATCGAGCCCTACGAGAAGGAACTCAAGGTGCGGTTTCGCATAGACGGCATACTGCATGAGGTCTTCTCGCTCTCAAAGCGTTTTCAGGCCCACATCGTCTCGAGGCTCAAGGTCATGGCCGACCTTGATATCGCGGAAAAGAGGCTTCCCCAGGACGGCCGCATGAAGATCAAGGTGGCAAGCAAGGCCGTGGACATAAGGGTCTCCATCATTCCCATGGCTTTCGGCGAACGTATAGTGCTGCGTCTTCTGGACAAGACCGTGTCCCTGCTGGGACTCGAAGATATGGGTCTTTCATCCCGAAAGCTGGCCGTTTTCGAAAGGCTCATAAAGAGGACCAGCGGCATCCTCCTCGTGACCGGGCCCACTGGCAGTGGAAAGACCACGACCCTGTATGCGGCCATAACCCTTATAAACTCCTCGGAGAAAAACGTCATCACCATCGAGGACCCCATCGAGTACGAACTAAGGGATGTGGGCCAGATTCAGGTGAACCCCAAGACCCAGCTCTCGTTTGCCAGGGGTCTACGCTCGGTGCTCCGGCACGACCCGGACATCATCATGGTAGGGGAGATCCGGGACCTTGAGACGGTGGAGATCGCTGTTCAGGCTTCACTTACCGGACACCTGGTTTTCAGCACGCTTCACACGAACGATGCGGCAGGGGCGCTCACCAGGCTGGTGGACATGGGTGTGGAGCCTTTTCTGACGGCCTCTTCGCTTATAGGTGTCGTTGCACAGAGGCTGGTGCGAAAGATCTGCCCGGAGTGCATGGAGCCTTACGCACCCGACAACGAAATACTCGAAGAGATAGGCCTTTCCAAGGGGCTCACCCTTTTCAGGGGAACAGGCTGCAAGGCGTGCATGGGAAGCGGGTACCGTGGAAGGACCGCCATTTTCGAACTGCTGGTATTGGATGACGAGATTCGAAAACTCATCATATCAGGGGCCGATGCCGTGACCATCAAGAACGCGGCCATGCGGGGGGGTATGTCCAGCCTTTTCCAGGATGGGCTCAGCAAGGTGCGGGAAGGGGTGACGACGTTGAACGAAGTTATGCGTGTGACCCAGGAATAGGCGCCATGCCTTTGTTCGAGTATCAAGCGCTGAACAAAAAGGGAAAGAAGGTTACAGGCCTCGTAACGGCTGAGGGCCCATCAGCCGCCCGGCTCAAGATGAGCCAGGAGGGCGTGTTTCCGGTACACGTAAAGGAGGTGAAGGAGAAGAGGAAAAGGGTCATCTCTCGAAGGATAAACCCGTCTGAGACTGCTCTGACCATGCGGCAGTTGGCCACTCTGGCCTCTTCAGGCCTTCCCCTGGTCGAGTGCATCACAGGGGTCATAGACCAGACCGAGTCCCCCCGTCTGAGGCGTGTCTTTTCACAGATAAAGGAAGACCTGCTTGAAGGAAACTCCCTGGCAGAGGCCATGTCCACTCACAAAGCAGTATTCAGCGCGCTTCACATCAACATGGTGCGGGCAGGCGAGCGAAGCGGCGCGCTGGCCGCCATACTGAAAAGACTGGCCGACTTCTCCGAGGACAGAGTCAGGCTGAGAAAGAAGATGGAGGCGGCCATGGCCTACCCCATCTTTCTGGTAATGATCAGCAGTATTATTCTGATCTTCCTCATGTCCTTTGTCATGCCGAAGATAACAGGCATCTTCCACGGCATGGAATTGACGCTCCCGTGGTCCACCTTGTTTGTGATAAGGGCCACTGAATTCATGCGCAACTACTGGTGGATGGTGGCGGGTCTGATTTGTGCGGCTTTCGCGGCAGGGGCTCTATGGACGAGGACGGATTCAGGCCGATACAACTGGGACCGGTTCCGGCTCTGGGTCCCCTACCTCGGCCGGGTGCACCACAAGGCGGTGATCGCTAGGTTTACAAGGACCCTTTCCATCCTGCTCAAGAGCGGCATTACCCTGGTGGAGGCCCTGGAAACGGCCCGGTTCAGCGCGGGAAACCTCGTGGTTACAGATGCCCTGGAGAGGGTGGCCAGGCAGGTGACAGAAGGCGGAGGCTTTGCCGAACCCCTTAAGCAGGCAGGCCGGTTTCCCCCGTTCACGATTCAACTCATCCGGGCAGGGGAACAGAGCGGCGAACTGGTGGACATGCTGGAAAAGGCGGCCGCCGTGTACGAGGAGGACGTGGAGACCTCCATGGCCTCCTTCACCGCGCTGGTAGAGCCCTTGGCAATCCTTATGATGGGGGCCATGGTCGGGTTCCTCGTGATGGCGATCCTGCTGCCCATATTTGATATGACAAAGGCGGTTCAGTAGCG
>CAYVDE010000154.1:0-6335 GCA_964450535.1 uncultured Desulfobacterales bacterium | reverse complement strand
CCCGCGACCCCAAGCTTGGGAAGCTTGTGCTCTGCCAGCTGAGCTATGCCCGCCCTCGGACTTTCCCGCACTCCCCTTTGGGAGTTGCAGAAGCAATATCATTCTGCGATTAGGAAAACTTGATTATAAATGTGAAATGTATGATGTCAAGCAGTTTTAAGATGCCTGCCTATACCTGGCGAATACCTTGACATATAACTTTGAGAACCATACAATTTTTCAGCCGATGCAATCAAATTCCAACAAGGAGAAGGAAATTCCCTTGCGAGACGACTCCGGTTACGGCCTGATGGATCGCATAAAGTCCTTTCTTCGAAAGAAACCGTCCCTTCTCAAGGGGTCTGACCTCACAGAAGAGATTCACGATCTCATGGATGAGGGCCAGGCCAAAGGCCTGATTACAGGTGAAGAGTCGGACATGGTCTATGGTGTCCTCGATCTAAAGGAGACCACCGCCCATTCCATCATGGTTCCCCGTACCGAGATTTTCTCAGTAGCGGTGGATGCCACCCTTGAAGAGGTAATCCGGCTCGTTACGGAATGCGGGCACACCAGGATCCCGTTTTATAAAGGCACCGTGGACCTCATTGTAGGCATTCTTCACGCCAAAGACCTTCTCAGACTGTGGGGGCAACCGCCACAGACGCCCATCCCAACGGACATCCTCCGCCCTCCTTACTTCGTGTCCGGGACAACCAGGGTTATGGAACTGCTGAGGAACCTACAGGAAAGACAGACACACCTGGCCGTGGTGACCGACGAGTACGGCGGCACCGCCGGAATCATTACCATTGAAGACATCATCGAGGAAATCGTCGGTGAGATCATGGACGAGCATGACAACGAGCAGTCCTTGATCAGCTCAATTGATGAGGACTCGTTCATCGTGGACGCACGCCTTGAGATAGAAAAACTCGGAAAGCATCTGGGTGTGGAACTTCCCGAGGGCGACTTTGAATCCGTGGGGGGATTCATTATCCACCTGGTGGGAAAGATACCTGAAAAGGGTGAACAGATCACTTTCGGCCCTTTACACATAACCGTCCACTCGGCTGATGAGAGAAAGATATATAAAGTCAAGGTCAGCCGCCGCCCCTCTTCCGATTCCAACCCCGCAGATTAATAACACGATGGGATCCGGCGTCCGCCCGCCCATATGAGCTCAGGAGCGCCTGCAGGCCGCATACCGGTAGGATGAAAACAAGCGGAGAAACCCTAAGAGCCAATATCCTGGCAGCGATCCTGTCGGGTCTCATGCTGACAGCCTCGTTCCCGCCGGCCTCAACTGATTGGTTCGCCTGGTTCTCGCTGGTACCCCTACTGGCCGCCATGCGGCGCCAGCCGCCCCGAAGGTGCTTCCAACTGGGCTTCATCGCCGGGGCGGCTCATTTCCTGTCGCTCATGTACTGGATCATCGTGGTCCTCGGGAAATACGGCGGCCTGCATCCAGTCTTGAGCCTGATCATCCTTTTTGCGCTCTGTTTGTACCTTGCCCTTTATCCGGGCCTCTTTGGAGTCCTTTTCTACTTTCTTCGCGATTCAAAATTCAGGGTTCTCCTCCTGGCCGGGGCCTGGGTCTGCCTGGAATATCTCCGCGGCCGGCTCTTTACGGGGCTTCCCTGGTGCCTTATCGGCCACTCACAGGCGGCCCGTCTTCACCTGATTCAGGTCTGTGACCTTTTGGGGGTCTATGGACTGAGCTACCTGATAGCGGCTGTAAACATCCTGATCTTCGAAACCATTTTTGACCGCCGCCCTGCGATGAGGACGGAACGCGTTGCACAGACAGCCCTCGTCACCGCGCTTCTCCTCTTGACGGCATATTATGGCGGGCTCGAGTTGCGCGGGGCTTCCACCACCGAACCCATTCCAATACGCACGGCCGTTGTTCAGGGCAACATCGACCAGTCGGAGAAATGGATTCCGGAGTTTCAGGAAAAGACCGTTGCCTCGTACCTGAGGCTGAGCAGGCAAGCCGCCCGTACTGAGCCCGACCTCATTGTATGGCCCGAGACAGCCGTTCCCCTGTTTTTTCAGGATCCATCCCCACTCTCCGCCCGGATAATAGATATCCCGGAGCAAACAGGGGCGGATCTCCTTTTCGGAAGTCCCGCCTATGTCCATCTGGGCCATGAGGTCCATTACACCAACCGGGCCTATCTTCTTTCATCGAACGATCGTGCCATCCTCACTTACGACAAGACCCACCTGGTCCCTTTCGGGGAATACGTTCCTCTTCAACGTTTTCTGCCCTTTGTGAGCCGCCTTGTTCCGGCTGCAGGGGATTTTGTTCCCGGTGAAAAAATCTCCCCGCTCCCGGCCGGGGCTTATACCGCGGGAGTACTTATCTGTTATGAAGCCATCTTTTCCCATCTGGCCCGCACTCAGGTCAAAGGAGGCGCCGACATACTGGTTAACCTCACTAACGATGCGTGGTTCGGGCGTACCAGCGCACCCTTTCAGCATCTTTCCATGAGCGTGTTTCGGGCGGTCGAGACTCGACGCCCATTGATCAGGGCGGCCAACACGGGCATCAGCGCCTTTGTCGACTCCAAGGGACGTATTATACGGCAGGGTGATCTTTTCCGGGAGGCCGTAATAGTATCGGACGTAATTCCCTCCAGACAAGGCCTCACGTTCTATGTTCGTTACGGATATCTTTTCCCATTGTTCCTTTTGCTTGTAATTTGTGGTATACTGATTAATTCGAAAACACACAGGCTGTTTCGCCGCTCATCCACCGGCTGCTGACCGGCATCCGGGCGGGCGTCAGGACGGCACCCGCTGAACCTTTTTGCCGCTTCAAGGAGGAGGCAATGTATAACGAACTCGTAAATCGAATTGATGCCCTTGAAGAACTTATTGAGTCCATTCGAGGGTATCTTTGACCTTGACGCCCGTGAAAAAGAACTGGAAGAAATCGAGGGCCTCATGGCGCAGGCGGCCTTCTGGCAAAAAGACCAGGAAGAGACATCCCGGGTGAGCCAGCAACGTGCCGTACTGCTCGACACCTTGGAACAATGGAAGGATTTTCGCCGGCAGATCGATGACGCCCGCCTCCTTGCAGACATGGCCGAGGAGGAGGGTGACAACTCCACTTTAAAAGAAGTGGAGCGCGACGTATCCCGGCTGGAAAAAGAGATCGCCACACTGGATTTAAAGACCCTCCTGGGCGAGCCGGACGACAAGCGCAACGCCATCCTGTCCATCAACGCCGGCGCCGGAGGCACTGAGGCCCAGGACTGGGCCGAAATGCTCCTTAGAATGTACCTGCGGTGGTGTGAGTCAAAGGGCTACGAAGTCAGTATCCTGGACCACCAGCCTGGAGACGAGGCCGGTATCAAGAGCGCCACCATGACTATTTCCGGGCCCTATGCATACGGATATCTGAAATCAGAGCATGGGATTCATCGTATGGTCCGCATCTCGCCTTTCGATGCCACCGGAAGAAGACATACGAGTTTCGCCTCGGTATCAGTTGTGCCTGAAGTTGATACGGACATCATGGTGGAAATCAATGAAAACGACCTTCGCATAGATACCTTTCGAGCCAGCGGACCAGGGGGGCAGCACGTCAACAAGACCAGCTCGGCCATACGTATCACCCACCTTCCCACCGGAATAGTGGTTCAGTGCCAGAATGAAAAGTCACAGCATCGTAACCGGGAAATGGCCCTGAAGGTACTGAATGCTCGGCTCTACGAACTCGAAAAAAGACGCCGCGAAGAGAAAAAGCAGGAAATGCACGATACCCAAAAGGAGATCGCCTGGGGCAGTCAGATCAGGTCTTATGTATTCAATCCCTACAGGATAGTGAAAGACCACCGGACAAACGTGGAGGTAGGCAACCTGGAAGGGGTGATGGGCGGAGATCTTCAACCTTTCATCGACGGCTATCTCAGAGGGAGAAAAGGGGATCAATCGGTCAATCCAACGCCAGCCCGATACTCTTGACGTATTCCGCGGTCCCCCGCACTATTCCATCGGCCATGGCCTCCAGATATTCCCTGCTCAGGAGACGCTCCCTCTCGGTCGGGTTTGTAATGAAACCGATCTCAACCAGCACGGCCGGCATCTCCGCGCCTATGAGCACATAAAAGGGCGCCTGTTTCACTCCCAGGCTCTTGACTCCTGAAAACTTTTTCTTCACGCTGCCGATCATACCCTGCTGCAGTTCGTGGGCAAGCTTGCTGGACTCGCTGATTCTGGTGTTGAGCATGAGATCATTCAGGATCGACTGAAGGTCGCTGATATTCTTTTCAGACGTTGCGTTCTCCCTGGCGGCCACCAGCACGGCCCGCTCGTCCGTGGCCATGTTAAGAAAGTAGGTCTCAATCCCCTGGATCCCTGCCTGCTTGTGGGCGTTTATGTGGAGGGAGATGAACAGGTCTCCCTTTTTCATATTGGCGAATGCGGTTCGCCGCTCCAGCGGCAGAAAGGAGTCGTCTACACGGGTCAGCACGGCCTCGCACTCAAGCTCCTTCTCTATCTTCAGCGCCAAAACCTTGGCCAGATTGAGCACGATGTCCTTTTCCACGATTCCGCCGGCATAAACTGTCCCCGGGTCTTTCCCGCCGTGTCCTGGATCTATAACGATCCGCTTCACGCTGAGTCCCAATTGTTGTGCAAGGGATACCTTTATGTCAGGTTCTTTAACTCTGCGTATACCTTTTCTAGTTCTTTTCTTAAGTTCTTCTATTTTTTCTTTCTCGCTTTTATCGTCAATTTTAGCCCCTCTTACATCTATTACTATTCTAAATGGATCATATAAATGAAATATTTTATAGCCTTCAATGCTATCAATATCCAAAACAACCCTTACTGTATCCTTCTGGTTCTGAGCCGCCCTGGCCTGGCGCAGAAGACCGTCACGGATAGGTATGGACGTCTCAATACTGGCGGCAACGGCGTCCTTCAGGTCCACATACAGCCGCCTCGGTTTGTTCAGCTGAGGGTCCTTCTGGAGTAAATGAGACTCGTACTTCACCGGCCGTTCCATGTCCACCACCACCCGCGTGTAGGTCGGTGTAGACCAGTGGCGGATATCCATAACACGGGCCGAACCGGTCTGGGCCTCTTTGACTCCTTCCGGTTTCCTTTCCTGTTTTTCCTTGCTCAGCACCGCGGCCAGTTCATCCATCATGGCTCGGGCACGGCCCCTCATGTCTCCGGAAGGATACTTGATATCCACCTTCAAAAATTCCACATAGGCCTGGGTCAGGTTTTTCTTGTCCTTGTAGTAGACCTCCCCGATACGAAACTGGGCATCGTCCGCAAGCCTGTGTTCCGGATAATCCTCTGTTATCAGCTTGTAAACGGCTATGGCCTGGTCGAGATCGTCCTCAAGGCCCGAGTACCGGTAGAGATTGCTGTACATCCTCCCGGAAAAATACATGGCCCAGGCGGCCTCTCCACTCTTGGGGTATCGCTCGTATACTTCCTGATACTGCTTGAGACAATTCATCCAGTTGTGACGGTACTTCACCCTGGTGCTGGATTTGTAAAGGGCATCTCGACAGGCGTTGGCCTTTTTGAGGAGTTCCGCCGCATTGGACGCAAGGCAAGGGCATGGGTTCCAGGCCCACACCGCCGCCAGGAAAAGGACAAAGAACGAAATTATGATCTTGTTAATAGTATTCATACGGCTATTGGGCGCTTCGCCTTGCGCGGACACATAAACAGCACCTTTCCGCTTACTCAGCCATAGCCCCTTAAGATCATCAGGGTTTCTTGCTACGCGTCCAGGCTTTCCTTTCGGTCGGAATTGCCGGAAACGTGTTCCTTTATACTCTGGAGTTCGTTCAAGGCCTGGACAGGCGTCATGTTGAGAATGTCCAGACCGCGGATCCACTCCCTGAGCCTCTCATCACGCCCGCCGAACAGGCTTAGCTGAGCGGTCTGGTGCAGCCTCCCGGTTTGGTCCATGTCCCTGCCCTCGAGGTTTTCCAGGATTTCCCCGGCCCGCTCGATGACCTCTTCCGGAAGGCCCGCGATCCGGGCCACCTGTATGCCATAGCTCCTGTTCGTCCCGCCCGGAACCAGCTTCCTGAGAAAAATGACCCGGCCTCCCCACTCCTTTACCGCGATGTTGAAGTTCTTTACCCGCGTTCTCGTTGCCATCAATTCAGTGAGTTCGTGATAATGTGTTGCAAACAGAGTGCGGACCCCTCGCCCGTCTCTATCGTGCAGTGCTTCGGCCACGGCCCAGGCTATGCTCAGTCCGTCGTAAGTGCTCGTCCCTCGCCCTATTTCGTCCAGGACCACCAGGCTTTTGGGCGTTGCATGCCGAAGGATGTTCGCCGTCTCGTTCATCTCCACCATGAAGGTGCTTCGTC
>CAYVDE010000153.1:0-6396 GCA_964450535.1 uncultured Desulfobacterales bacterium | reverse complement strand
CCGGGTCTTTAATGAATGACAGGCCCACAGCCGTGATCAGGGCCAGCACATAGAAACCCGCCATGGCCTGAAGACCGCTCAGGCCCAACAAGACGCCTCCCGTAAAAACCATGCCGGCCACGGCAAGCCCCAGGATTGTAGGAAAGACGATGGAAAACAGCATCCACTTGTAGGAGCCGGTCTGAACCTTGACCATGACGGTCGCGGCAAGACACGGCGGATAAAGGGCGAAAAAGATCATTAAGGCCAGCGCATGGAGCGGAGTGCGTCCACCGGCCTCGCTTTCCCTTGCCATGCGTTCTTCCAGTGTTATGTTCTCGTCCACACCCTCCTGAAAAAGCACTCCCAGCGTGGCCACGCTGGATTCACGGGCGGCAAATGAACTGATGAGGGCCACGTTGATCTTCCAGTCGAAACCGGCAAACCGGGTCACCGGTTCGATGAAACGTCCCAGCCCTCCGAAAAAGCTGTGGACAATGGTTTCCTCGCGGATCCCGGTGCGAAGCGAGGTGCGTTCTCCGGACAGGTTTCTCAAAGCCCTGTTCACCTTGCGCGCGTCGGGATCCCGCGGTCTGAGCATGGGAAACAGTTCCGGGTGAGAGGTCTCATATTTGGCGTCCACCGCCTTGGAAGCCTCTTTTGTGACGGCCTTCATCTTGGCATCACGATAGGTTGAAAAGACGTTCAGCATTTCGCTGATCTTCTCTCCCCGGACGGCCTGGGCGTATTGAGTATCTTTGATCTGCCCCTGAAAGACCGCCAGGGCCTGGTCCATTTCAGCTGCATAGTAATCCTTCCGTTCCTCGGGCAGGCCGGGAAACTGAAGGAGCACAAATACGCAGACGGCGACAGCCACGACAACGGTGCCCACCTTCTTTACGTACAGCCAGGTCCGGTCCAGTGCCCTGCGCAGCACCCCGTACACGGTGGGCAGGTGGTATGCGGGCATTTCCATCACAAAGGGGGCGGTCTCCCGCCTGTAAAGAATCGTGGTGGTGAGGAGTTTGGCCACGATCATGGCCATGATGATGGTGATGGTGGAGATGAACAGCATCACATAGGACTTGTGCGCAGTGAAGTAGATGTTCACCAGGAGGGTGTACAGCGGGATCTTTGCAAGGCAGTTCATGTAGGGAACGGTCAGGATGGTGGCGAGCCTGGACCGCTCGTCCGGAATGCCTTTTGTGGCCATGATGCCGGGCACTGCGCAGCCGCCCGTAAACACTCCGGCAAGGATGAAAGGCAACGTGGACTGGCCGTGCAGCCCGAAATTGTGAAACACCCTGTCAAGGATAAAGGCTATCCGCGCCATGTAGCCTGAGTCCTCGAGGATAGCGATGAGTACAAAGAGAATCAGAAAAACAGGCACATAATTGAGAAGGGTGTTGACGCTGTCCACCATCCACAGGGAAAGGGAGCGGATGAGCGAGTCATGCAGCAGGCCCGGATCGGGCAGCAGGCCCGCCACAACGGCCCGGAGGTGGGCCAGGGCCGGCCAGGTGAGAAAGGTGAGTTTGTAACCCTGGACAATTGAGAGTTCGTAGATCAGGTAAATGGTGATAACGAGGAACAGGGGAGCGAGGCCTCGGTGCAGGAGTATCCTGTCGATCTTCTCGGAGACCGGCGTTGTTCCTTTCCTGGTGTTGTTCACGCACTTGCTGACAATATTGCCCGCCTCCCGGTCCCGGCAGGAGACCATGTAATCACCCGGGGGGATGCCCCTTGCCTCTTCAAACTCCCGGGCGAAGGCGTCCGACATATGCAGGACTGGATCGGGATCCTCGTGGTGTAGCTGCACTGTTTTCCGTGCTTCGGGGTCCCCTTCCAGGAGTTTGACGGCGAGCCAGCGCAAAGGCAGGGACATGGACCTGCTTCCGGAAGCGGCCAGCAGCCTGGTGATTGCGTCAATGCTGTCCTCCAGCGCGTCATAGATAACGGGAGAGGCGCCTTCTAATGCGCCGGCCTCTTCCTTGCCGTCCTTCGCGTACCTGCGGATGGCCAGGCGCAGCTCGGCCTTGCCCTGTCCCTTGCGGCCCACAGTCGGCACCACCGGAATCCCAAGAAGGTTGGACAGCTTCCGGTGGTCGACATCACAGCCGTTGGCCCGGGCCACGTCCACCATGTTGAGTGCCATGACCACGGGGATGGACATCTCCAGCAGCTGGAAGGTGAGGTTCAGGCCCCTCCGCAGGCTGGAGGCATCTATGACATTGACGACCGCGTCGGGCCGCTCCCTGAGCAGAAAGTCCCTGGTCACGCGCTCTTCCATTGAGAAGGAGGTCAGGCTGTAGGTTCCTGGCAGGTCCATAACCTCCACCCTCCCATGTTCATCGCGAAAGGTTCCCGTCTTCCTGTCCACGGTGACTCCGGGGTAGTTGGCGATATGCTGACTGGCCCCTGTGAGCATGTTGAAGATGCTTGACTTGCCGGCGTTCTGCTGGCCCGCCAAACCGGCGATTATGTTCTTTTTAAATGATGACATGTCAGGTATTCTTCTTCCCCCTATTCATGCACTTCGTGTATTTAGCGTATTTCGTGGTTAAGAAAAGCTGTAATCCACCGCGAAGGACACGAAGAACACGAAGGAGTCAGTGGTAAAACTCCGGGAGTGATTTGTTACTCATTCATCCACCTCGATCAGGTCGGCCTCGCGCTTTCTGAGGGTTACAAAGTAATCGCCCACCCTCATTTCCAGAGGATCTCCCAGGGTCGCGCAGCGAACCATTTCAACCTCGGCCTCGGGCACGAAGCCCAGGTCCAGAAGCCGTTTTCGAACGGCTCCCCGGGACATGTGACGACGGATCCGGCAACGACAGCCTTTGGGCACCTGCGTTAAGACTCGCCTGCCACCGCAGTCCCCAGACCGTTTCCGGGAACAGGGCGGACAGGCCCCCGCCTTTCTTTGTTTCCGGGTTCGAACCCCCTTAAGCATATAGTCTCTCCTTATATTTTAAGGTATCACTAAATATACAGGTAAAAAATTTGGGCCTATTCAGCGCCCTGACCGCCCGCTATAAAGAACTTTCTTAACAGCCTTTGAGGATTAAGGAATTGTGTGCCCTGTCAAGTCAAAGGACCGCCCAATAAAATTTCAGATCGCTAAATTTATAAGGCGACTTAAAGAGGCTGTCAAGGTTTTTTTATATTGAAACGGGCGCGTAATACATCAAGTTGCAATTAATCCGTCTCAAGGCTGTTTTGACCGAAGGAATTAAAACTTCACTTTTTGAGCCAGTAATGGGTATAATGCACGCAGTTGGAATCAAAATTAGAGGAAAACCGCAGCAAGCCCTTGATAATCGTCTCACCCCCCGCATTTCTGAAGGATCAGGGTGTTTCCAGGCTTGGCGGCTCTTTTTTAACTGCATTGGAATACAGGAGGCAGTAAGTCGGCCATGAAACAGAGACGTCTAAAGAAATCACAGGGGAAACCGGAAACAAGGGACTCAGCCGTCCACGTTTCTTCTCTTTACGAAGACATAAGAAAGGGCCTTGAATCCCGTTATCAGGCGCTTTCAGAAAACCTGGACTGGCTCTTTGAGAACATGCATCCCTATTTCTTCATCACCATGAAGGAAGAGACCGAGGCGATTATCAGCCTCGCCGCTAAACTGCACGATGTCCAAAAGGAGAGAAAAGTAACTGTCACGGACCAGGAAAAAAAGCTGATTCTGGCCCGTCTTGATATTCCGGGTTCCCTCTACGATACGCTCAAGACCCTTCAAGAACGCGAAATCTCCTATGCTGAAATGATCCATTCTCACAACCCTCTCCCCGGCGTCAACAGCCCCCTGGAAATACAGAGGTATGAATTTGATCGTAAGAGAAATGAAGATATTTCCGGCGCAGGGGTTGTCAGGGTCCCCGCGGAAATACGCAAGAGCGTCTTTGGTGCGATGAGGAGCCTTTACCCAGAGTTTGATCTGGGCGGTCTGGACTCCATGTTGAGCCTTCTATGGCTGAATAACGAGTCCTACGTGCGCATATCCCCTCCTGAAAGGATCGCACGTGTCATACATCTTTATCAGCAGGGGAAGATGCATGACGGGCTCTACCTGGACATCGAGACCAAGGAGGACGAATTACACCAAATAGAGAGCCGAGTCCTGTTCTCCGTAGGCAACCCCCCTGGCAGGCGCTTCCTCACTCAGGTGAGCGAAGTGTTCCAGAGGCTTGGAATCGGGCTCCGCCGTTCATATTGCCTGATCATCAATACGGGTGTGCACCCGTACTTTTTGGGTACCTTCTATGTGTTGACCACAAAAGGCGACCTGGTGGAAAAGGGCTCCGAACTCTCGAGAAAGCTGCAGACTGAGCTCTATAACACTCAAATACTGTCCACTTCCAGCGATGCCTATGTAAATTTTGTAGGGAACAGGATCATGACCGGAGAGGAGGCTTCCCTTACAAATGCCTTTATCTCCTTCTGCCATACGGCCCTTGCCCACAACCAGCCGGACCGTTTTGACGCCCAGGTGGTCAGGGACGCGTTCCACAGCGATCCGAGCATTACTCTGAAGCTCATTGATCTCTTCAGAATCAAGTTCGACCCCGAGACAAAGAAAAGAGAGAAGGCCCATGCCAGGGCCCTCAAAGAGACTGAAGAGGTCCTGGCGGTATATAACACGGGGCACCGGTATCTGGACGAGATCAGAAAGACCATATTTCGAACATGCCTGCTTTTTATCAAGCACACCTTGAAGACGAATTTTTTTGTACCTGAAAAGCATGCGCTGGCATTTCGAATCGATCCGGCGTTTCTGCGCGAATTAGGCCATGAATTCACCTCAGACCTTCCTGAAGCCACGCCGTTTCGAATCACCTTCTTTTTCACCCGCCACGCTGTGGGCTATCACGTGGGTTTTTCAGACATTGCCCGGGGAGGTTGGCGCACGGTCATTTGCAGGAGCCAGGACGAGCACACAACCAACACCAACACCCTGTTTCGAGAGGTCTTTGTCCTTGCCCACACTCAGCACCTCAAGAACAAAGACATCTATCAGGGCGGATCAAAGATGACGGTGCTCCTTGACGCAACGGATCTCGATTCCTCCACCCCGCTGACCCCCCGTCTTTACAAGGCGCAGTACGGTGTCATAAATGCTTTCCTTGACATATTTGTGACAGAAAAAGGAAAGGCTAAGGATCCAAGGGTGGTTGACTACTATGGAGAGGATGAGCCCATTGAGCTGGGACCCGATGAGAATATGCACGATGAGATGATCGAATTCATTGCCCGTCAATCGCTCAAGCGGAGTTACATCCTGGGCATCGGTATCATGTCAAGCAAGCGCGTGGGCATAAACCACAAGGAATACGGGGTGACGTCAAGGGGAGTCTTCAAGTTCGCCGAGACGGCCATGCGGGAGCTCGGCGTAAACATTCAAAAAGACCCCTTCTCCGTCAAATTCACGGGCGGGCCCAACGGCGATGTGGCGGGCAACAGCATGCGCCTCATTCTCGAGAGATGCCCCAAGGCCGAGTTTCGAGGAATTATCGACGGCCCGGCCGCTCTTTACGATCCAAAGGGAGCTGATCGAAACGCGCTGCGTAAAGTGGTTCTTAAAGAAGACCTGGACCGCTTCAATCCCGAAGCCCTTCATCCAGGCGGTTTCATCCTTTATCGCAATGAACGCCGCCGGGAAGGACTTCGGGAACTATACAAGAAGGCCCTCCGCACAGATAAGGGTGTCAAAGAGATCTGGATTACGACAGATGATTTTTACAGGGAGATGGATGATCTCCTCTTTGCCGTTCCCTCCGACCTTTTCCTTCCTTGCGGTGGAAGACCGGAGACAATAGACCGAACCAACTGGCAGAGGCTTCTGGGAAAGAACGGGATCCCCAGCGTGAGGGCCATAACCGAGGGCGCGAATTCCTTCATAAGCCCCGAGGCCAGATCCGAGATTCAGAAGCAAGGAGTGGTGCTCCTTCGTGATGCATCTGCCAACAAGTGCGGGGTGATTTCTTCATCTTACGAGATAATAGCCAATCTCCTCATGAGCGAAGCGGAGTTTCTCCACAACAAGGAACCCTATGTCAATGATGTGCTTGGCATTCTGGAGAAGAGGGCCGAAGAAGAGGCCCGGCTTATTTTTGAAAGGCACCGCCAGGGGGCCTCAAAAAAGCTTTACACTGAGATCAGCAACGCAATAAGCATGGAGATAAATGAACACTATGCGGGGCTTTTCGAGTTCTTTCAAAACCGCCCGGAATTGGCGGACCAGCAGCTTTTTCAAAAGGCGATTCTGAATCACCTGCCTGCTTTCATAAGCGGTAATTCCAAATTCAAGGCCCGGGTGAAAAAGCTGCCGCCGAAAATCAAATTCGCCATACTGGCAGCCGAAATAGCCACAATGATAGTCTATCAGGGCGGATGGGAGATGGATTTCGAGA
>CAYVDE010000152.1:4164-6542 GCA_964450535.1 uncultured Desulfobacterales bacterium | reverse complement strand
GAACCAAGAACCACGAACTACGGATACGGCCCTTTTCACCATCACCGACACGATCTGTTGGCTGATTAGGAACGGGAATCGGGATCCCCCAGCCTGAACTCGATTCGCTTGACAGCGGGCCTTCCGAGGGCCTCGTTGAGGCGGTCGCGGATGGTCTCGGCGGCGAACTCCAGTTCCTGGAGCCAGATGGGCCCGGACACCCTGACCCTGAGCCGCCCTTTCCGAATCCAGGAAGGCCTGGCGTTCCGGGCGATGGGTTGGCCCACTATGCCGTCCCAGATCTCCCAGATGCGATGATCATCCGGGTTGAAGGGCAGGTCCGGATCGCTGAAAAAGGATCGGAGGATGTCGCCGAGCGGAGTCAGGTCCCCGCCGGCTGGGTCGGCGAACCCTTCGGAAGGGGTTGGATGCTCGTGTTTACGGGACTTTCGACGTTTTTTCACCAGGCATTATTCCTTGACGAGTACTGTGATTCTGTTTTAGGTTTAACAGATAATCGTCACTAATGGAACAAGGGGTTTTTATGGCTTGGGATTGGGAAAAACTGCAGCAGCAGCAAAAGAGGAATCGGCCTGAAGGACCGCAGCCTCAGCTCGGGGACCTGTTCGAGAAGTTCAAGAAGATGAAAGTCAAGTTCCCAAAGGGTGGGTTCATCATCGCCGTTCTGGTGGTCTTGTACCTGGCCTCCACCATGCTGTACACAGTGGCCGTGGATGAGGTGGGCATGGTCCAGCGCTTCGGCAAATTCGTCCGGATGACGCAGCCCGGCCTCCAGGTAAAGTTCCCCCGGGGGATCGAGAAGGTCACAAAGGTGAAGGTTCGTTATGTATTCAAGGAGGAGTTCGGGTTCAGGACCGTCGAGGCCGGTGTCAGCAGCCGGTTCGGCTCGGGCTCGGCTAATCTTAACGAGTCGCTCATGCTCACGGGCGATTTGAACGTGGCAGAAGTACCCTGGATCGTCCAGTACCGGATAACCGATCCGTACAAGTACCTGTATAAGGTCAAGGACGTCAATGGGACCCTGCGCGACATGTCCGAGGCCACCATGAGGCTTGTTGTGGGGGATCGGAGCATCAACGAGGTGATCAGCAACCGGGAGGAAATAGCCGACCAGGCGCAAGAAGTCCTTCAGAAGGAGATCGACGACGCCGATACAGGGATAACCATCATTACGGTCGAGTTGAAGAAGACCAATGTGCCCGAACCGGTGCAGCCTTCTTTCAACGAGGTCAACCAGGCCATTCAGGATAAAGAGAAGGTCATCTACCAGGCCCGGGAGCAGTATAACAGGATTATCCCCCAGGCACGCGGGAACGCGGAGAAGACGATCAGGACCGCCGAGGGATACGCGCTCAAGCGTGTAAACCAGGCCCAGGGTGACGCCCTCCTTTTTCTGGCCCTGTACGAGGAGTATGCCAAGGCCCCGGATATCACGAGGAGACGTCTTTTTCTCGAGGCCACCCGGGAGGTTTATCCCAATCTGGGCGACAAGTACATCCTGGATTCAAAACAGACCAATCTCCTTCCGCTGCTCAATCTCGGAAAGGGATCGGGCATAGCCCAGGGAGGCAGCCGATGAAGGCCAAGATACCAATAATTATAGTGGTCCTGGCCCTGATCGGTCTGTTCAGCGCAGCCTTTGTGGTGGACGAGACCGAGCAGGTCGTTGTGACCCAGTTCGGCAAGGTTGTGGGAGAGCCCATCACTGAGCCGGGTCTTAATTTCAAGATCCCGTTTATTCAGGATGCCAACTACTTTCCCAAGAACCTGCTCGACTGGGACGGGGAGTCCGGACAGATCCCGACCCTTGGAAAGACCTTTATTTACGTGGATACGTTCGCGCGATGGCGGATTATTGACCCGCTGCTCTTCTTCCAGACCGTGAGCAACATTACCGGCGCTCTGGGAAGGCTGGACGACATCATCGATTCGGCGGTACGGAACCTGATCACCTCCTATCCGCTCATAGAGACCGTCCGGATGTCGGACAGGGAACTGGATACTTTTCAGATGCAGGGGGAGGAACTCCAGGATGAGAGGAAGCTCAGCGGGGTCCGGACGGGGCGGCAGATGATAACCAGGACTATCCAGGCCCAGGCCCGGCCCAAGCTGGAGGAGTTCGGCATTGAGCTGGTGGATGTCAAGATAAAGCGGCTCAACTACGTGGAGGAGGTCCGCAGGGCGGTGTACCAGCGGATGATCGCCGAACGGAAGCAGATGGCGGAGAAATTTCGTTCCGAGGGTCAGGGTGAGGCGCGGGAGATCGAGGGTGATGCTGAAAAAGAACTCAACCGGATCGAGTCCGAGGCCTACAGGACCGCCCAGGAGATAAAGGGAAAGGCCGACGCTGAAGCCGCAGCCATTTACACCAACGCCTA
>CAYVDE010000152.1:0-4064 GCA_964450535.1 uncultured Desulfobacterales bacterium | reverse complement strand
TTTTCCGATGCCGGCGTCAACATCGACGCCCTGACGATTCAGGACGCTTCGGACTATGTCAAGGAGCTCTTCAAGGCGAGGGGGAAGTCGCTCAAGCGGATCGCGCCTGCCGCCAGCTACGGGTCCATGCAAAAGGATTCGGCCGCTTACGCCCTGATACGGATGCTCGTCAGCGACACGGACCGGGCCATAGACCTTCTCTCCGGCAAGGGGTACCTTTTCGACATCATGCCTGTAATCGCGATCGCCATTGACAACCGCCCGGGCATGCTGGCGGAAATGGCCCGGAAGTTCGGGGAGGAGGGCATAAACATCAACTATGTTTACGGTTCGGTCCTTCCCGGAGAGGGCAAGGCCCTGTTCGTGTTTTCCCCGGAGGACATCGACCTGGCCGCCAGGATCTTTCGAGAAGAGGGCGATCCGCCTCTTTGAGCAGGAACTTCAGGGCGATCCGTCCGCAGGCTCGAGCGCCTGTATGTTGAGCTGAACGTTTTCGGCGCCCTTCCACCTGTTGATTCGCGGATGATAAACCGCGTCTATTCTTGAACCCGCCAGGGGGTGGCGGCCGGCCTGGCCGAAGCCGATTGCTTCCATTTGCCTGCCTTCATCAGCAAGCAGCAGTTTCAGGTGCCTGTCTCCCACGACCCGGGATTCGATAACGTCAAGTCCGGTGGCAAGAAAAAGGGGCTCGGGATTTCCCGAGCCGAAAGGCCCAAGGCACTGGATCTCATCAATGAGGTCCCGGGTGACCGCGCCTGGCCGTAGTTCCGCCTCCACGCGCAGGAAGGGATGGAGGTCGGATTCCGCCAATTCCTCCCTTGCAACGGCCTCCAGTCCATCACGAAGCCGGTCCAGGTGACGTGTCTTAAGGCTCAGGCCCACGGCCTGGCGATGCCCGCCGAACCTGGTGAACAGGGGCTCTAGTCGTTGCAGCGCCCGGTGAAGGTCGAATCCTTCTATGCTCCGGCCCGAACCCGAGGCCAGGCCGTCCCGAACATCCAGGACAAGGACCGGCCGGTGGTGAAGTACGGCGATGCGGGAGGCCACAATGCCGAGAACTCCCCGATGCCAGCCGTTGCCCTCAATCACCAGGGTTCGCCTGTCCTCCATGTCGGCCGGGTCCGGCAGCCGGGATTCGATTTGGTCCATGATTCGCTTTTCCAGTTCCTGACGTCTGTCGTTCATGAGGTGGAGCCGTTCGGCCAGATCCCGCGCTTCAGCCGGGTCGGTCGTGAGAAGGGTTTTAAGGCCTATACCCGCTTTGCCCAGGCGACCGGCCGCATTTATGCGGGGTGCCAGCCGAAAGGCGATGTCCTCAGGAGAGACCCGCTCCGGTTTCACCCCGGCACGCTCCTGAAGTGCCAGCAAGCCCGGCCAACGGCTGGCCGCCATGACTTTCATACCGGCGGTCACCAGACGCCTGTTCTCTTCCAGCAGCGTGACCATATCGGCCACGGTGCCCAGTGCCGTCAGGTCCAGGTACTTTCGCAGGTCGGGCTCGCCTCGAAAGCGAAACCAACCGGCCTTTCTGAGCGCCGAGCGGACCGCCACAGCCAGAAAAAACGCAACGCCCACGCCGGCAAGGCCCCGAAAAGGGAAGGTGCAATCCGGGCGCTTGGGATTGATCATCGGGCAGATAGGTTCAAAGTCTTCATCCGCTCGGTGGTGATCGGTGATTAT
The DNA here is from genome assembly GCA_964450535.1 of uncultured Desulfobacterales bacterium. Lineage (GTDB taxonomy): Bacteria > Desulfobacterota > DSM-4660 > Desulfatiglandales > HGW-15 > JAIPEI01. Next base: position 2,384 of record CAYVDE010000152.1, on the reverse strand, counting down.
CACCTCTAGACCCCGGCTCATGGCCAGTTCCACTTCCTCCCTGTCGTTTGTTCCACAGTCCACGGTGACAAGCAGCCCGCGGCGGTTGGAGGCGATGGCCTGGACGGCCTCGCTGTTAAGCCCGTACCCTTCCTGGAATCGATCGGGAATGTAAGAGGAAACCGAGATGGCCAGATCTCTGAAAAAGTTTACAAGCAAGGCGGTTGCCGTGATCCCGTCGGCGTCATAGTCGCCGTATACCGTAATCGGCCTTCCCATTCGGGCAGCCCACATAACCCGGTCAACGGCTGCGTCCATGTCCTTGAGCATGCCGGGATGGGTCAAACCGGCCAGGGAGGGGTTCAAGAAGGAGGCTGCGGCTTCGGCCGTGGTTATCCCGCGGTTAAGGAGGAGCCTTGCCTGCAAAAGGGAAATCCCTGCTTTGTCGGCCAGGCTGGAGGTTTCCGGGGAGGGAGGGCTGACGATCCAGGCTGTTTTAGGGGTCTGCACGTCTAGAAATCATCCGTGGCTGCGTGTGCCGCTCATGATGGATTCGATAATGTCCACGTCTTCAGGCGTGTCCACCTCCGGTGAGTCGTGGGCGGTTTCAACCACACGTATCGGGTACCCGTGTTCCAGGGCTCGAAGCTGCTCCAGTTTTTCGGCTGTTTCCAGCCGGCCCTGGGAAAGCCTGGTGAATGTCCTGAGAAATGCCGCCCGATAGGCGTAAAGGCCTAAGTGTTTGAAGTGCACATTGTGGTCCCCTTCGGCATCCCTGTAGAAGGGGATGGGATGCCTGGAGAAATAAAGGGCCAGGCCGCGGGCGTCGGTCACCACTTTGACGTGGTTCGGATTTGCTGTTTCACGGGGGTCGCGGATTTGAATCATGAGCGTGCTCATGGGAAGTGATTCGTCGCCGAGCAGCGGCAGGATCATCTCGGAGAGGGTCTCAGGGGGAACCAGCGGCTGATCGCCCTGCACGTTGACAACGACATCCTTGTCATCGAGCCTGAGTATTTCAGCGGCCTCGGCGATCCGGTCAGTTCCTGATGCGTGCGAACTCCGGGTCATAACCGCCTTGCCGCCGAAGTCCATTACACATGCGAATATGCGTTCGTCATCGGTTGCCACCACTACGTCGGACATTTCTCCGCAAGCGGAGGCCCTTCGATAAACGTGTTCAACCATGGGCCGCCCTGAAATCAGGGCCAGGGGCTTGCCCGGGAACCGGGTTGAGCCGAAGCGTACAGGTATGATCGCTACAGTGCGCATGGATTGTAAACCACAGGCGTTGCCGTTTTACAGCAGCCGCTTTTTCATGGGGATTCGTAGGAGGCGCAGGCCGTATCGGACTCCCAGGCGGTCACGCGGCTTATACTGACGGCATCGCTGTCGAGCTCCTTTGCCACTGATTCGAAAATGTGCCGCGCAATGTTTTCCGAAGAAGGGTTGATCCGATCGAAGGGTTCCACCTCGTTGAGCAATTTGTGATCCAGCTTCTCGAGCACACGGTTTGTGGCGGCCTTGACCTCGTGGAAGTCGATCAGGAGTCCGTTGTCTTCAAGGGTCGCACCCCTGACGAAGACCTCCACTTTCCAGTTGTGCCCGTGCATATGCTCGCATTTGCCGCCGAAATCGCGCAACTGATGCGCCGCTGCGAACTGGGAAAGGATTTTCAGTTCATACATTGATCAGTCCCGGCTTTCCTCAGCCGCTCCTTCCGTGTCGGCGAGGGATTCGCCGGCCGGTCCGAAGCGTTTGCCGCATTCAGTGCAGCGGCCGTTTTCGATGATCCCGGTGCACGTGCCGTCAGGGCAGAGAACGCGGTTATCAAAATCCGGTCCTTCGGCATCATCTTCAAAGGCGTCCTCTTCAAAGGAGTCGGGCTCTCTTTCTCCATCAAGGCGTGTTCCGCAGAAAAGGCAATAGGTGCTGTTTTCCGGGATTTCTTCGCTGCAATCGGGGCACGTGGTCGATGGAAGCTTTTCTTTACAATGGGGACATTCCATGGCGGCCCTCAACTTTTCTTGGAAGTCACGGTCTGAAAGGCCGTGATTTGCTGTTTGACCCGCGTGCTCTTGCACTTGGGACATCGGAATTTTGTCTTGTCGTACTCGGAAATACTCAAGGTCCGGGTGAACTTCTTATTGCATTTTTCACATTTGAAATCGTACGTAGGCATCTCTCGGCCCCCCTGTGCTGATGAAGGTGGACGTGTTTAACTTGTCGGCTTGGCTCTTTCCGATCCCGGGGCTTGATTATTCACAAGCCCGGCAAAAGGGACCGGTAGTCTTTCGTGCCTCCTGAAAGAGGCGGTCGCCTCGCTTCGGTATCACCGAGGCAATGAAGTATAATCATATCTATTCCCGCGGGTTTGTCAATATGGGAACAGGACCGCTTTGGGT
>CAYVDE010000151.1:0-6615 GCA_964450535.1 uncultured Desulfobacterales bacterium | reverse complement strand
CCGAGAGTCAAGCCTTGTCGGGCGGTTTCTAATTTGATTGAGAGAGTGGCTTTCGTGGAACTCATGATTTCTTGCCGGCGACGAGGCCAACGGTGTAAGAGGTGAAGCTCCGCATGAATAGCTTGACAATCAAATTGTTTGGGAATAGTTATATTTGAAGCACTAACTATAATGGGGTAGGACTATGAACGGGGGAACAAGCGGGCTGTCTTGCTTTTGCCCGTGAGAAAAGAGGGGGTGCCCGTGGAACAGATTGAGGAGCTGTCAAAGCTGCTGGTGGAGTTCTTCGAGAAGTTCTCTTCCTGGGAAACCGGGGTTGTGAGGGGCAAGCCCCTGACCCTTTCACAGATCCATGCGGTTGAGATACTCAACTCACAGGGCGCCCTGAAGATGAAGGAGCTGGCCGAAAAAATGGGGGTTACCACGGGCACCCTGACGGTCCTTGTGGACCGGCTGGAAAAGGCGGGCCTTGTGGAGAGAAGGCCCCATGAGACGGATCGCCGCTCCATAAGAGTGCTGCTCACGGACAAAGGGCTTTCCCTTGCGCAAGAGCACCACAAGCTGCACAGACGGCTTACGCAGGAGCTTACCTCTTCCATGAGCAAAGAAGAGATATCAAGCCTTGTCGGCCATTTGAAAAAAATGCTCGGGGCCTTCTGAGGGAACAGGCAGTCGACTAATTCCGCTTGATGGTAACGCTGATTTAGGGTCGTGGAGTAATCATGGAGTTCATAATTGAAATCCTCAACGAGTCGTGGGAGCTTCTCCTGGACTCTTCCATCTATGTCCTTTTCGGAATCCTCATTGCAGGCCTCATGCGTGTGTTTCTAAGGCCCGAGTCTGTGAGCAGGCATCTGGGCAAGGGAAAGGTAAGCTCCGTACTCAAGGCGGCTGCACTGGGCGTGCCTGTGCCTTTGTGTTCATGCGGGGTCCTGCCGGCTGCGGTCTCACTCAAGCATCAGGGGGCCAGCAACGGGGCCACAGCCGCTTTCCTCATTTCCACGCCGGAATCAGGCGTGGATTCCATTGCTATCACCTACGCCTTGCTGGATCCTGTGATGACTATAGCCAGGCCGGCGTCGGCCTTTGCCACCGCATCCGTCGCAGGCATAGCAGAGAACCTTCTTGGCGGGGACAAAGACAGAAGACCTCTTGAGACTGAACTCTCCTGTGAAGGGAATCTTTGCTGTGACGGGAAGGATTGCCTTACCCAGGTGCATGAGGGTCATCACACTTTTTTTGAAAAGCTAGAGGCAAGCCTGGGTTACGCCCTGTTTGAATTATGGGAAGATATTGCGCCCTGGTTTCTTTTTGGATTGTTGCTTGCAGGCCTGATCACCACACTGATCCCTCCTGAGCTCATGGCCCGGCACCTCGGAGGAGGATTATCGGCCATGCTTATTATGCTTGCCATGGGCATTCCTCTTTATATATGTGCTACAGCATCCACCCCCATAGCCGCGGCCTTGATCCTTAAAGGCGTCAGCCCGGGGGCCGCCCTTGTTTTTCTGCTGACGGGTCCGGCAACAAATGTCACCTCCTTGACCGTGCTTTTCGGCATTCTGGGAAAACGGGCGACCGCCGTTTACCTCGCGTCCATAGCATTGGTATCCGTTGCGTGCGGGCTTGTGCTTGATCGGGTCTACGTGCATTTCGGGATTTCCGCTCAGGCTGCGGCAGGGCAAGCGGCGGAACTTCTTCCCTTCTCAGTTCAAGTAGCCGGGGCCCTTTCCCTGCTGATTCTGTCGGTAAGGCCGCTTTACAGGGCTCTTAACTCCTTTGTATGCAGGACATCGAGCGCCGGGGGCGACTATAACTGAAAGGACTTTTCTACGCGTTTATCTTCGGTGCTGATAATGTGGACGGCGTCTTCCACCTTGATAACGCCGCCTGCAAGCACCCGGGCAAAAACCCCTTTGCGGGGCATGATGCAATCGCCGGCCTGGTAAAAGATGGCGCACGGTTTGTCGCACTTCTTGCCTATCTGTGTGATTTCCAGCCGGACATCCGTTCCAATGGCGACCTTCGTGCCCAGGGGGAGGGTCGTCCAGTCGATCCCGCGGGTGGCTATGTTCTCGGCAAAATCACCGAATCCCACGGTCAGCCCCTGTTGACGGGCGTTTTCGATTTCCTCTGCAGCCAGAAGGCTCACCTGGCGATGCCAGGAGCCGCTGTGGGCATCCCCCCTCAATCCGTGTTCAACTATCACCTCGGCATTATAAACCGTCGTCTTGCGTGCACCCTTTTTCCGACTGAGGGCGATGGATTCAACTTTCATGATTTATTCCTTCAAACAATACTGTGGAAAGGTAACGTTCCCCTGCGTCAGGCAGGATGACTATGATATTGCGGCCGGCGAATTCCTTTTCCCTTGCCAGGCGCAAGGCTGCAGCAGCAGCGGCGCCGCAGGATATACCGCACAGGATCCCTTCTTCTCGGGCCAGGCGCCTGGCGAATTCCACCGCTTCAGCGCTGTCCACCTGCTCGACCCGGTCCACTATCGAGAGGTCGAGCGTATCCGGAATGAACCCCGCGCCGATGCCCTGGATTTTGTGAGGCCCGGGATTAAGGGGCTGGCCTGCCAGCTTCCTGGTGATCACGGGGCTCTCTTTCGGCTCCACGGCGACGGATAAGACCGCCTTACCCTTGGTCCGCTTTATATACCGCGATACACCGGTGATCGTGCCACCGGTTCCCACGCCGGAAACAATTGCATCGACCTCGCCTTCAGTATCGTTCCAGATTTCCGGGCCCGTGGTCTTTTCATGGATGGCTGGATTGGCGGGGTTCTTGAACTGCTGCGGCAGGAAGAAACGATCCGGATCCGAGGCGGCCATGGCCTCGGCCCTGTTCACAGCCCCTCTCATGCCTTCAGCCCCGGGCGTAAGGATTACCTCGGCCCCGAAGGCCGCAAGGACTCGGCGTCGCTCAATGCTCATGGTATCGGGCATGGTCAGGGTAAGCTTATACCCCCGTGCTGCAGCCACGTAAGCCAGGGCGATACCTGTATTGCCGCTTGTGGGCTCCAGGATTTCGGCTCCCGGCTTGAGCAGCCCGCGCTTCTCAGCATCCCAGACCATGGATGCCCCTATGCGGCATTTGACCGAATAGGCGGGGTTTCGCCCCTCGATTTTCGCAAGTACGGTTGCCCCGGCACCTCGGGTGATGTTGCTTAGTTTGATCATCGGCGTGTTGCCGATGGATTGGGAGTTGTCTTGGTATATGCGTTTCATTTGGGCTTCTTTCTTTTTAGTAGATAGCATCATATGTTTTGCGTGATGTCGTTTTCCGGCTTGTCCCTGCTCATGGTTGCCAGGTCCCCCAGGGTCACGGAGTCAAGGGTCTCTGAGATCTTACGCCCCATTATGGTCTGTCTCCCGCTTATCTCGCTTCAAGCGGCTTTTCGAGGAAACCAGTGTGTGGTCTTGAGACAGATCTTTACCAGCATGAGCATGACCGGGACTTCTATCAGCACGCCCACGACTGTTGCCAGGGCCGCTCCGGAGGAAAGGCCGAAAAGCATAGTGGATGTGGCGATGGCGATCTCAAAGTGATTGGATGCCCCGATCATGGAGGCGGGTGCCGCATCTTCGTAGGAAAGACCCAGCAGTTTTGCCAGCCCGTATGCCAGCCAGAAGATCAGGTTTGTCTGAATGAAGAGGGGGATGGCTATCCACAGAATAGTCAGCGGGTTGGAGAGGATGACATCACCCTTGAAGCTGAACAGGAGAACCAGCGTGATGAGCAGGGCGATGATGGTCACTGGGGTCAAGACGTGCAGGAACTTCTCCTTGAACCACGATTCTCCCTTGGACCGAACGATGGCTTTTCTCGATATATAGCCTGCCACAAGGGGAAGTGCCACATAGATCCCGATGGAGAGCACCAGGGCCTGCCAGGGAACCGGAAGTCGGCCCACACCCAGCAAAAAACCGCCCAAGACCCCGTAAAGCACGAGCATGGTCAAGGAATTGATTGCCACCATGACCAGGGTCAGGCCGTCGTTTCCGCGGGCGAGAAAACCCCACACCAGCACCATGGCCGTGCAGGGCGCTATGCCGAGTAGAACACATCCTGCCAGATAGCTTCGCCACAGGGGGATCTCGAGCATCCTGGCCCCATCCACCAGCACGATCTGACCGGCCCCGTGAACGGCGCCTACGGGCAGGTCCAGGCCGAAGGGCATCTTGACGTGATCCACGGCTTCTGGGCCGATTAACCCGTAAAACAGGGTCCCCAGGAAGAAAACGGATATGGCGTACATGGTGAAAGGCTTGACCGCCCAGTTCACGAAGAGCGTCAGCAGTACGGGTTTTCCGCTCTTTCCCGCCTTTATGACCTCTGTAAAGTCGATCTTCACCATGATGGGGTACATCATGAAAAACAGGCACACGGCAATGGGTATGGAGACGACGGGCGCCTCGCCCACGTAGATGGCAAGGCCGTCCAGGTAATGGGCCACTCCGGGGGCGAGCTTTCCCAGGAGAATGCCGGCCGCGATGCACAGGATCACCCACACGGACAGGTATCTCTCGAAGAGACTCAGTCCTTTGGGCTCTTTTGTGATACAGGCCTCCGATGCCATATCCGTTTCCTCCTTTCCCTCTGCTCACCACTGAGGACACAAAGATTCACCACGAAGATCACGAAGACCACGAAGAATTTTTTCTTCGTGATTTTCGTGGTTAATGGGTTCTTATCGGTGAGAATCCACTTCAAATACCCCGGCCTCATGTGAATACAAAGGGGTTGACGATGAAATATACCGCCAGCCCGGCAATCACTGTTCCGGCCCCCTTTCGAAACCAGCTTGAGGCCCCCTGCCACCTGGCGTTTTCCATTAGTCTTCTTACGGCGGCCGTGGAACTCCCGGCAATGACGATGGGAATACAGTGCCCCAAGGCAAAAAGGGTAATGAAGAGAATTCCCGTACCGATTTTCTGTTGAATGGTGATGATAGCCAGGATGGGTGCGATGAACCCGAAGGTACAGGAACCGGAGAGGATCCCATATGCAAGCCCCAGGCCGAGGGCCCCCGCAAGACCGCGCAGGTTCAAGCGATGGAGGAAGCTCCCCGAAACAGAGCATTTTTCAACGCCGAACATTCCCAGGGCGACCCATATCAGCACAAGTCCGACTGGAATCTGCCAGTAAGGACCGACGTCACCCAGCATGCGGCCCATAACAGCGCATATGATTCCAATAAGGGCGATGCTGGTGAAGAGGCCCAGGCTGAAGGCTACAGAGAAATGGACCGCCTCACGCGGCTTCAGCGTCCGGTTCTGCCCGCCTACGTAAGCCACGATCAGAGGAATGGATGCAAGATGACAGGGACTGAAAAAGACGCTCACCATGCCCCACAGGAAACATCCAGCCGCAGCTATAATGATGCCGCCCGCCATCCATTCGTTGACGGTCACCAAAAAGGCATCAAACATTTCACCACCCTTAAAACTGTACTATTTTTAAACCACACCGACTTTCGCGAGGTGCTCCAGGAGTGCTGCCTTTGACATAAATCCCTGGGTGCGGAAAACCTCCTTGCCGCCGGCATCGAAAAACACGAGTGTGGGGATAACCCGCACCTTGTATTCCCTGGAGAGTCCTTGGTGCTTGTTTACATCGATCACAAGGACTTCCACCTGTCCGCCCTTCTCTTTCTTGATTTCCTCCAGGATAGGCCTCAGCTTGCGGCAGGGCAGGCAGCTGTTGGAGCCGAAGTCCACCAGGACCGGCTTGCCGCTCTTGAGGGCCGTGTCAAATTCCTCCCTCGTGTTGGTACCGTCGGTGGATCCGGAGGGCCCGGTTGCAATGGCTTGGAGGCGGTCATAATGGATTTCCACGTCCGCTTTGCCTCGAAGCTCCTCCATGAACCTGGTGTGCTCTTCTTGTTGTTTTACCTGGTACAACCATTGCTCTATCATGGGCACAGCTTCTTCCAAGGACATATCGACAAAATCGTCCTTAAAGGCCTCATAGAGCTTCATAACCTCTTCTTTGTCGATCTCAGGAGGTGTAGAAAAACGGCTCTCCATAAACCGCCCTATGAACTCATCTTCGCCTTCGCCTTTAACCTTTTCAAAACCACTGTCTTCCGCTTCCTGGAGCAGCAGGGCCTTCATGATCAGCAGGTCCATGAGCATTGAGGGGTTTTCCATGACCATGTCCCTGTTGGACTCCTCGAGCTTGTCCGCTTCCTTCATGAAGCTCTCGACCGTTACGGCCTCCCCGTTCACTGTAGCCAGGATCCTGGCTTCGCCCCTGTTGCTGTAGAACATAAAAGCCGCGGCCGCCGCCAGAAGCACCAGCACGCCCGCGACTATGATAAGCTTCTTTCCCTGCACCCTGCTTTGATTCACAAATGACTCCTCTGCTATTGTCTGTTGGTTAACCCAGCCCGGCGGCAGGGCTGCTTTCCAGACTATCGGGTTTTACGGCTTCTATGTAAGCTGAGAAAACCACCTTTTCAGCGGCCTCAGCCACGTTCCAGCCGCGTATGATCTCCTCGCTCTGCTCCTTCGGCGTGATTGTGACCATTAAAAAGCCCAGGTCCGCGAGAATCCTTTTCACCTCTCCGGGTGAAATAGCGCCGGACACTCAACCCGTGTAAGCGGC
>CAYVDE010000150.1:0-6759 GCA_964450535.1 uncultured Desulfobacterales bacterium | reverse complement strand
TGACGGGCGTCCCATTCCGCTATCCTGCGGAATGGTCCTTGATCTTGACAAAAAACCCTCATTTCTGAATTGGAAACTTGCTAATGCCCAAAAAGCGTTTCTGGATGGGCACAAGAGCCTGAATACCAAGTTCCTGGCCAACGGCGGTTCCTTAAACATCGAGCCGGATCGCGTGATCGTATCGATGAAGAAGAAGCGTCATCTCCCCCTGGTTCTACAAATGCTCAAGCAGGTCGGTTCGACCAAAATTCCGTGGCTGGGTAAACGCCGCCTTGAGTTTGAGGCATGGTCCGCCTCGTGAAAAGTAGGGTGTGTTTATCTGAATGAAAATCAGTGATTATAATAAAATTATTGCTCAATAATATTAGTTATAATGGTGAAACATATAAGCAATTTTTTTAAAACAACAAAACCCCACCTCTCTTCCTTGAGAAATGGGGTCTCAGACAGCTCGGGTCATGGCACCCTCGTGAAGTCAGATTGTTATCTATTTAATTGCTAGGAAGTCATCATAGAAGTCAAATCAGTATTTGGATACGGGGCAGATATGTCAAGACAAAAACACTCAATAAGGATATTCCATTTTATCCGGCCCCATAAGAAAGCAACACCTGGCGACCGTCTATCAGTCCTGAATAGCATCCCTCGTGATTTCTACCGCCGATTGATCCTGGCGGAACTAATCTAGGTTTTTGTAAATGAACCATCGTTATCATCGACAAAAGAGGCCTCCATCGTAAGCTCTGTAGACCATGAAGACCCGTGTCTGTGGACGATGTTGTCGGTGTGGACGGTGAATTTTCTTTCGAGTTCTTAAGAATACTTGGTACGTATAGCTTATCGAAAACTGCACATTCAGTGGGGTCTGGAATCACCAGTATTCCAGAACAATACCGCATTAGACTTGGGCTGAAAAGCGGATTTGATGCCGGGATTCCCCATGGACTGGTCGGCATAACCCGGGAAGTGATTCGCAGCCCGGCAAAGGTGAAGTACTGCCCGATTAAGCCCCTTCTCATCCCTACTCCTCGAAATGCTCCATCAAACGGCTTCCACTTACCCGTGTCCATAACGCTGACCCTAACGAGCTTTTTCCTGACCACTAAATATGGTTATGCGTTTCTCGTTGACACCCAAAAACGTTTTCCGCTATCATCCTGCGCACAAAACAAATTTCTATCACATCCCTTATATTACACATCCACTTGCCTTGGCCGTCATCCCGGCCCAAGCCGCCTGTTCGGAGGAAGTGATCGTAGCGGGCATCCTGCACGACACCCTGAAAGACACCGCGATCACCGTCCAAGACATCAAACGAGAATTCGGACCGCATGTGGCTGAGATCGTCCTGGGTGCATCAGGAACGCACCGAGAAAAGGCTTGTGAGGAGCATAAGGCCCACACGGCAAAGTACCTCCGGGAGGAGGCTCCTTTGGAGGTTCGCCCGGTGGCCTGCGCAGACAAGCATCACAACATCCGTTCCATCGGACAGGACTATCGCGAAAAGGGCGAGGCCGATAGTCACAGGCCGTCTATTACCGCGCCTTGGCGAACAACCTCTTCAAACATGACGACAACTCAGGGTATGAACCTTTGTTCGAAACCTTTGCACGAGAAGTGGAAAGGGTCTTTCCCCCATGAACGAGATCAGTGATGATAGCGACATCATATGCCGGATAAGCACAGGGCACTCGCAGGCCTGAAGGGTCAGCGCCGAGGGCTTTTGCGCAAGGGCTTTTCCACGCAGTTGATTTTAACCTCTACTTGAGAACACGATTGTAGAAAATGGGGTCAGGTCGACGAGAAAGGTGGGATTTCCATGGACCAATTGAACAAGCAGTATCCCTTTCGTTGCACGATGAGCTTTCGCCCCATGATCGACTTCCTCCTCCGCTCCTTTGCCCGGGGAGGAGAGGCGGGTGGGCGCAGTCAACAGGAACTGGAGGACATTCTGGAGCAGGCCCCGGAGCTGGCCGAGCCCGTTCGGGAGCAGGCGGTGCTCAAGCGGCGGGCCCCTTTCGTGGAAAGACTCATGGCCCTGGCGTTCCCCGCCCCTTACTGGGACAGCGAGCCCATTGCAGCCGTGGTGCCCTTTGTCATGCGCCCGGTGTTCGCCTCACCCCTGTTCAAAAGGTTCTTTTTGAACGAGGACGGGGCGTTCTCCGGGAGACGAAACGTGTCCGAGCAGGATTTTGAACGGGGACGTGTGATTCGGGCCTATCTCATAGTCCTGGACAAACTTTACGACGTCCGACAAAGATTCGAGTTCCCCCTGATCCACATCGTGCCTGATCCGGACACAGGACTGGAACGACACTTCAGGATGGACTTCGATTTCAGGTTCGTGGAAATCCGGCGAGCCGGTTCTGAGAGCCCGGAGCTCGGAGATAATGAACGAGACGAAATCCTTTCCCATCTGACCGAACCGGAGCGGCTCCGCGAACTTCTTCCTCCGGAGCAGTTCGAGTTTCTCGGCTTTACCCTGTTCAGGGCCGTGGATGTCACGCAGACCGAAATGTTCTCGGCCCTGGAGAGATCCCTGGTGGACCAGGAGTCCGTGGTGTCGAGCGAGGGCTTCCTGCAACTCCAAGAGCATCTCCGCGTGCTCTTCCGCAGAACGGACCTGATGGCGGGTCTGGCCGCCCTCCATGAGGACCAGGTGCTGCTGCTCAACACGGGAGGTGATCTCGGCGAAAGCTGCATCTTCCATGACTCGCGCCACATTCCGGCAGCCGAGTTCGAAGGCAGCGCCTATGAAAGGGCCGTGACCAGCGGAAAGGTGCTTCGGATTTCCGATCTGCTGGAGGAACCCTGGCCGGAGCACATCAGGCGTGACATCCTGGCTCGAGGGGCTCGATCCATGATCTTGGTCCCCTTGTTTTTCAAGGGAGAGTGCATCGGTACCCTGGACCTGGAATCACCCGAGCCCGGCGGCTTCGAGGCCATGGACGAGCTGGTCGCGGAGCAGATCCGGCCGCTCTTTGCCATGGCTATCAAGCGTGCCCTGGACGATCTACGAGTCCGAATCGAAGGGGTGATAAAACAGGAGTGCACGGCTATCCACCCCACGGTGGAGTGGCGGTTTCGGAAGGCGGCCCTCCAATACCTCGATCGGATCCGTATGGGGCGGGCTGCAGAGCTGGAGCCCATTGTGTTTCCCGACGTGTATCCCTTTTATGCCACGTCGGACATTCGGGGTTCTGCCGACGCCCGCAACCAGGCCGTACAGGAAGACCTGGTCCACCAGCTGGACCTTGCCCTGAAAGTGCTCCGGGCGGCCCAGACGGAAAGGCCCCTGTTCATTCTCAAGGAGACGGCCGGCCGGGTCCAGGCTACCCGGGAGCGCATTCTCGAAGGGCTGGGATCCGGGGACGAGATCGCCGTCTTGAAGTTCCTCCGTGACGACGTGGTTCCACTGTTCGAGCCTCTCTCGAGCATGGCCCCTTCGCTGACGGAGGCCGTGCACGCCTATCACCAGGACGTGGACGACAAGGTCGGGGCCGTGTACCGTCTCAGAAGGGCGTTCGAGGAGAGCGTCACCCTTCTGAACGACCGTCTGGCCGCCTACCTGGACCGGGAGGAGTCGGAGGCGCAGGCCATGTTCCCCCACTACTTCGAGAGGCACCGCACCGACGGCCTGGATTACGTGATCTACATGGGGAAGAGCCTGAGCGAAGAAAACGGGTTCTGCGAGCTGTTCCTCAGAAACATGCGCCTGTGGCAGCTTCGGGTGGCGTGCGGCATGGCCTGGCACACGGAGCGGCTGAAGGCGTCGTTGAAGGTCCCCTTGGACACGGCTCACCTGATCCTGGTGCAGAACGCCCCCCTTTCCATTCGATTCCGATACGACGAAAAGCGTTTCGATGTGGACGGTGCATACGATGTACGCCACGAGATCCTGAAGTCGCGCATCGATAAGGCTGTGATCAAGGGCAGCAATGAGCGGCTCACCCAGCCCGGAAAGCTGGCCGTGGTCTATTCCCAGCCGGACGAGGCGCGCGATATGGAGCGCCACATCGATTTTATGCAAGGCGAGGGGTTCCTGACCGGTGAGACGGAACGTGTCGATCTGGGCGACCTCCCCGGTGTCCAGGGCTTGAGGGCGTTTCGGGTCGCCGTGGATCTGGACTCCCCAGCCCTGGCCGAAGCGGCAGGGCGGGGGTTCGAGTAGAGAGGTGAGCGCTGGGAGGAAGTGGAAGTGTCCTGTGAAGAAACTTAATGGCGTCGTAGAAAGCCATAAGCTTCGAGATCTGCCTCTAGAATTTCAATAGGTTGCAACATTTCCAGCGCCGTCCTGACATCTCGTTTCTGTGTCTGTTTATCCCCGCCTGCGAGCAGGATCACAAGCGTCTCGCCGCGTTGAACGAAATAGACCCTGTAGCCAGGCCTATAGTCGATACGTAGTTCGGATAGATCAGATTGGACCCAGCAGGCTTCCGGCAATTCGTTCCGTCCAGTATCGTTGCCTTCCTGTCTTCCATTACCTTTTTCCTTGTCGTATCAAGAAAGCTTTCATGCCCCGGAAAAACGGTTTCCCGCCTTCCTGGCCTTGTTCAAATCTTTATCTGAAATCTCAGGATTCTTCTTAGTTCCCGGCTTCACAACCTTTCCGATGATTTTGTAGCCGCCATAGCCTAATACCTCCCGAACGGCCCTAACCGCTCCACGGCTCTCCATAAGTATCCGATCAAAGGGCCACGGCGTGGTGCAGGCGGTCACTATGACCGCTCCTTTATCCTTTTGCCTGGGGAAAGGCATGCCGTTCGCCTTCTCCCCCATGAACACGGGCACGGTTCGGTCAAAGAGGCACTTGAGTTGAGAGCTCATGTTCCCCCAATGGGTTGGGGTGCCCACCACGAGACCGTCCGCCTCGCTGATTTTTCGGCCCAACTCATGGGCATCATCCTCAGAAAGGCGACAGGGTCCATCGGGCCTGCACTTCATGCAAGCGGTGCATGGCTTGATATGAAGGTCGTACACATCCACCCATTCTATGTCACTACCTTTTTCTTTTGCGCCCTCGGCAACAGCCTTGAGGAGCTTATCTATGGTGCCCTTTTTCCGAGGGCTTCCGTTCAATACCAGAATTTTCATGGTGGCCTCCTTTAGGAATAACGCATAACACTGTTATTTCGAAACCAAAAATTTTTCCTTTTTTACCTTTCAAGCAACCCCTTAAGCTTGTAAAGAATCAGGGAACGCATATTGCCGAAAGGCACGTTGGCACGATTCAAAAGCCACAAAGAGAATCACCTGCTCAAAGGTCCGACCCTCCGCCGCCTCGTCCCCGTTTGCGGAAACCGCTCGAACCATGGGTGCCAAGGAGGCGCTCGAAGCCTGTTTTATCCTCTCCATGAGTTCCTCCGGAATCCGAAGTTTTTCCCGGTTGATCTGAAGGCGCTCGATGAGTTCATAGTAGTCCCTGTTTTCGAAGAAAAAAGATACATAGGCATCGAAAAAAGCAATGATCTGCTCTGCTGGAGGCCGTCCTTCGGTCATCTTTTCCGCGCTTTCAAATCTCCGGTTCATCAGTTCGAATCCGTGAAGACACACATCCACGAAGAGTTCGTCCTTTCCCCGGAAATGGTGATACAGGGCCCCGGTTGTCAGGCCCGCGTCCCGGGCAATGTTTCTCAGACTCGCGCCCCTGTAGCCGTGCTTCAGAAAATGATCCCTGGCCTTTTCCAGCAGCTTCAGCCTCTTGTCCTCTTCCCCGTTCATTTCTCACCTCCTGAAACGAAATGTAAATAACGATGTTATGCTTGCCAAGAAGAAAATCATCGTTTATCGAATTCCTGGACTTAACACTGATAGTTTTGAAGAGGAATGATACCTGGATGAGCGCACCTATGCACAGATATCAAGAACCTGACAACCAAAGGGCCGAACTGCAAGCAATGGGGACCTCATAAGAATCAAATCGCCGGCATAACGGGTTTTGGCTGGTCCGGGTGTGATTCACGCGGCGTGCATGATGGGTTGACCGAGAAATATTTCGTGCACCCTTGCAAATGGGCGCAAGAGTCGAAAATGGAATCAATGAACGCCGCCGGCCGTGACCTTGGCGGCCCGCTCCAGCCCCGATGCGATGTGCCTCTTGATATTGATGGCCAAGACCTTGAGAATTAGCGCGGCTCGGAGCCTATCCAGGCCTCTGCACCGCACACGTTTGAGCCCGGTGACCCTGTTTGCCTCCGATACGGTTCCCTCGTTCTAATTCCCTTCATGTCAGTACTACAAACAACAGGTTACTTGAGCCCCGAACAAATCCAAATCAGAATCCAGAACTCGATACCCGGCTTCTTATCGTATCATGCACAGTTAGGTGTGCCTAAAATCGCCGGTATTCCAGAGTAATCCTTTACCGACACCCTCGATGCTACTTCCGGGGTTTCTCATCCAGAACTTTTCGTACCGTGTTCGCCAACTCATGCTGCGTCAACGGCTTCATGACAAATGCACTAACGCCTATTTCCCTGGCCTTTTCCTTTGAAATCTGTTTGCTGTAACCCGTGCACAGGATCACCGGGGTGTCCGGGCGTATCGCCAGGATTTCCTCCGCCAGCCGATCCCCCCTCATGCCGGGCATGGTCATGTCCGTGACCACCAGGTCAAACCGATGGGGATCCTGCCTGAAACACTCCAGAGCATCCGTGCCGCTCGCTCGGGTCTCCACTTTGTAGCCCTGGCGCTCCAGCATGTGCTGTCCCAGCTTCATGATCATGGGCTCGTCATCCACAAAGAGGACCCGCTCGGTTC
>CAYVDE010000149.1:0-6818 GCA_964450535.1 uncultured Desulfobacterales bacterium | reverse complement strand
CTCGCAGATTGACGCCGAGATTGGCAAAAAAGACCATTTCTGGATGGAAACTAGTCGATTGCATCGAAGGGACAGCTCATGATGCAGCTCATGCACTTGATGCACTTGCTCTTGTCGATGAAGGCCACCTGCTTCTTTTCCCAATGAACAGCGCCGGTCGGGCAACTCTTGAAACATTCCCCACACTTCTTGCAGCGGTCAGGATCGACTATGAAATGGACAAGCTCGGGGCACCGTTTCGCCGGGCACCGCTTCTCATTGATGTGGGCCTCATACTCGTCCCTGAAATACCTGAGGGTGGAAAGAACGGGATTGGGGCCGGTCTGGCCAAGCCCGCACAGTGCCGACTTGCGTATCATACCGCTCAATTCCTCGAGAGTGTCGATGTCTTCAGGCACACCGTGGCCCTTAGTTATCCTCTCCAGGATTTCGAGCATCCTCCTGGTACCTTCCCTGCACGGGGGGCATTTGCCGCAGGATTCGTCCTGAATGAAATCCATAAAAAAGCGCGCCATGTCCACCATGCACGTCCTGTCGTCCATGACGATCATGCCGCCTGACCCCATGATGGCACCCACCTTGGAAATGGACTCGAAATCCACAGGGGTGTCGATATGGGACTCGGGAATGCAGCCGCCCGAAGGCCCGCCCAGCTGCACGGCCTTGAACTTGCGCTTCTTGGGAATGCCGCCGCCCACTTCGAATATGATCTCTCTGAGCGGGGTCCCCATTGGTACTTCCACCAGGCCGATATTCCTGACGGCGCCGGTCAGGGCGAAGACCTTGGTACCCTTGCTCGTCTCCGTACCGATACCGGCGTACCAGTCCCCTCCCTTGTAGATGATCTGAGGAACGTTCGCATAGGTCTCCACATTGTTCAGCACTGTGGGTCGCTTCCACAGGCCCTGCTGGGCCGGATACGGAGGACGCGGCCTCGGCATTCCCCGCCTGCCCTCAATGGAAGACATCAACGCGGTTTCCTCGCCGCACACAAAGGCGCCCGCACCTCTGTAAACCTCCAGGTCGAAGCTGAAGCCGCTCCCCAGGATGTCGTTCCCCAGAAGCCCGTACTCCCGGGCCTGCCTGATAGCCACATCAAGCCGGTGCAGGGCCAGAGGGTACTCGGCCCTGCAGTATATGTAACCCTTATGCGCCCCCACGGCCTTGGCCGCTATGACCATGCCCTCCAGCACGGCATGGGGATCGGCCTCCAGGACGCTCCGGTCCATGAACGCCCCGGGATCCCCCTCATCCGCATTGCAGAGCACGAACTTGATGTTCCCCTCACTCCTGCTTGCGAACTCCCACTTGAGCCCCGTGGGGAACCCGGCCCCGCCGCGCCCCCGCAGCCCGGAAGTCTTGACCTGGGCGATAATCTCTTCCGGCGTCATCTCCAGGAGCGCCTTTCCCGCACCGAGATATCCGTCCCGCGCGATGTACTCATCGATCTGTTCAGGGTCGATCGCCCCGCGGTTTCTGAGAACGATCAATTCCTGGCGGGAGTAGAACGGGATATCCCCCATCACCGGGATGGTCTCGGCGCCCGCCTGCTCAGTGTAGAAAAACTTTTTTACAGGACGCCCTTTCAGAAAATGCTCCTCCACCAGGTGAGGTATGCCTTCAGGGTCAAGCTTCTGATAAAAGATCCCCTCGGGCTGGACAACCGCCAGAGGTCCCTGGGCGCAGAAGCCGTTGCACCCGGTCTCAATGATGCGGATTTCCTGCTGCAGTCCATGCTTTTCGAGTTGTCTCTTCAGCGCCTCCTTGACACCGTCACTCCCGGAGGCACGGCAACCGGTTCCGCCGCACAAAAGGATATCGGTTCTGTAGGTGCTCATCTGGCCCCCCTGTTCTGTACAAAGCAGTTCATTCAAGGCCGTCCGGCTTCATCCGGCCCCGTCCATCAAGATTCATTCAAGATTCACTGCGCGATCAATTAATGCGGCCCAAGGCGAAGTCCGACTGGACCTCCCCGTGCATGATGTGCCGCTTGAAAACCTGGCGCATCTTGTTGCGGTCCATGTGCTGGTAGATTACCGGTTCCTGGTTCATGATCTCCACGGTGACATTGGGTTCGCTGCTGCACATGCCCATGCAGCCGGAGTTTACCACACGCACGTCGTCCCTGCCGCTCTCGGCCAGTTCCTCCAGCAGGGTGTCCATTACCTCCCGCGCCCCGGCCGCAATGCCGCATGTACCCATGTGGACCGTAATCTTCACCGTTGTCTCCCCGTCCCTGAGGGCCGTGGACTTTTTGGTGTTTTCCCTTATCCTCTTGAGATCTTCGATCGTAAGTTTCGGCATGTCTTGCTCTTGCCTCCGTATCACCGTCCCGAAAGGAATTCCCGGATTGTCTGAGTAATGTACCGAATCACTTCCGGGTGGTGAATCGGCACACCCTCCAACTCATCCTTGATCGCCCGGGTGTCCAGCTCAAAAAGATTTCCATTCACCGTGTGGGTGTATACGAAGTCAGTGTTGCCGTTTCCCGCGATCAGGGCCGCCATGGTTCCGGCCATGTCTCCCAGCGGGGGAAGATCGATGTGGTCCAGCCGGAATGTAGCGGATATCTCGGTTCCCTCACCCAAAACGGATCGAACTTGAAAGTCCCCATCACACCTCCGGCTGGTGTCGCGAAAGAGACCGAGCCCCAGGCCCACACGGCGCGTGGTCCTGGTGGTGTAAAAGGGGTCCACAATCTCCTGCAGTTTTTCTTCCGGAATTCCGCGACCGTTGTCGGAAATAATGATTTCCATCCGGTTAGCTTCACGGTCCTCCAAAATGGAGACTTGAATCAAGTCGGCCCCGGCCTCCAGCCCGTTCTCCACAACGTCCAGTATGTGCAGCGAGAAATCCCTCAGGACCGTCCTCCCCGGCCTGCATGTTTCCGGGCCTTTTCTTTAACCGGTTGACGATCGAATTTCAACCCTACGCCCCATTTCTCCTCGAAAGGCCGATGCCAGTTCACTCACCTCGGGAGAACCGATCGTAAACCAGGATGCAGCAGTACCTATGTCGTCTAGTTCATGGGCGTCGGATGAGGTCACGAGCCCCGGAGCTCGGCCTTCGAGATGGGAAAGGGTCTCTAGAATGGATTCTGGAGATCCGTTCCGCGAACACTCCATGGCGTCCAACTCCAGGTCTCCCGGGACAAACCCCAGTTGACCAAGGATGCTGTAGCTGGGTCTATCCACATGTGACGCTATGCAGAGTCCGCCCAGCCTGTGGGCTTCGCGAACCACCTCATAAATGTCCATCTGAACCGCTCCGATGAGCAGACGGTCGTTGAAGCCGTCCACTTCATCGAACTCGTTAACCACCACCTGATCGCCGAAAATATCCGGACGATTCGAGCCTTTCAGCGCGGCATAAAGGATCTCCTGCATGGCCAGGGCCTGCTCCTCCGTGTCGAAGATCGCAAGGGTGTGAACCTCCTCACGCGAGTTGATCTCCATGCCGGGCAGCACGCATAGCCCGTGGCGCCTTCCCGCCCTCATGGCCGCCCCCACATTCTCGGCCGAGTTGTGATCACACAATGCTATCAGTTCGATGCCGTTCTTGATATTCGTCTCCACAATCGCCCTGGGAGTCATATCAAGCGATGCACACGGAGACAGGCAGGAGTGGATATGCAAATCGGCCAGATATCGTCTCATTCCCCGGGCCCGCCGACTCCTGCGCCGTAGAGGAGGCCCGCTGTCTCAAAAGCGGATTTCGTGGTCGCCAGTATGGGAACCCCTTCTTCATCGGCCTTTGTCCTGGTGTCTTCATCCGGGTGGCGCCCATTGACAAGGACGATTGCCGCTAATTCCGACAGCACGGCCACGCCTATGGTGTTCTTGTGCGACTGGATGGTCAGCCAAAGCGCTCCCGCCCCGGCGTTCGCCATCACATCGCTCAAAAGATCGCCGCAGTATCCGCCGCGCACTTCGCGGTCCAGGCCCTGCTTTCCGGCGATAGGCTCGAGATCGAATTTTTCCACCAAATCTTTAACCTTCAAAGAATATCTCCGTTAGTTTCATGTTTTGCCAGGTGCTCGCAGTTGACCAGTTGTGCCCTCCCGGCCACCACGTCCTCGGCGAAAGTACGACAATCCGGAGAACCGCACATGCCGCAGTGCTTTTCCGGAAGCTTCCTGAGTATGAACTCCACCTTTCTCTGCTGCTCAATCCGTTCCGCAACCGTCAGCTCGATGTGCTCGGGTCTGATGGGCAGTATCTCCCTTTCCGACACGAACCAGCCTTCCCTATACAGCTTTGTAACATACTTCTGTTTGATCCGCCTCTCCACGCCGAACATGCGAACGTACTTCTGGACCAGCTGTTTTGTCTGGTACCGGTCCGCCACGGTGAACGGCCCTCCGACACACCCCTCCGTACAGATCCGGCACTCCAGGAATTCGATATGATCCAGGAGCCCCATCTCCACCTGCTCCAGGTATCGAATAGTCTCGTGAACACCGGACACCGCTATACACTTTGCGTCGAGCCCCGCTATTTCTCCGCCCGAGATCCCCCACCCCAGGCCTATGCCCCCTGAGTAGTGAAAGACCCTGTCCTCCTCTATCTCCTGAATCGATTTTTTCAGCTCCTCGTATATGGTACCGATTCCCACTGCACGATTACAGCTGTCGTGAGTGGTCTCACGAATCATCAAGGCCGGACAAGGAACAACGTGGGTCACCCCGACTTCTTCCAGGGAACATCCCTTCTTGGCGGAAACACGTTGCTTAGCCTCCCTCGTCACGATCTCTCGGGGGACGGCCAGGGGAAGGATGTTCTTCAGAAGGCTGGGGAAACGATAGGCGATTATGTGAACTACGGCGGGACATACCGCTGAGATGAGAGGAAAGACGGGATCATCCATTTTCCTCTGGTCGCGGATGTATAGTTCGGTTGCGAACTCGTAAATCTCGGCGGTGTAGGACTGGTCAAAGGGATACTGAAAGCCCATTCTTCGAAGTCCCAGGAGAACGTCATTGGGCAGGAAATCCTCACCGAACTGCGAATACAGGACGCTGGAGGGACACACGGCCTCTTCGGAGCAATCTCCCGGTCCCACGGCCGCCGAGGAAATTCCTCGAATGGCCCCCCTGGGGCAAACTCTGGCGCACTCCATGCAGTCAATGCACACACCCTCGATTCGGGCGACACCGTCCCTGACCCGTATGGCCTTCATGGGGCAGGCCTTCATGCAAAGGACACATCCATTACAGAGGTCCTCGTCAATATCCACGTAGTGGACATGATGACAGGCCGCCTCCCGGCCTTGCTCGTTCATGCCTCCCCCTCGAACTTCATGGTCAATCTTGCCCCTTTTCCTTTTTCCGTCTCCACAAAAAGCACTGACGAGTTCTTCTTGATGTTGGGGAGACCCATCCCCGCCCCGAAGCCCATCTCCTGGTGCTCCGGCTTGGCGGTGGAGAATCCGGGCTTGAGGGCAAGCTCCACGTCTTCGATACCCTCGCCCTTATCACGGCATATGAGGAGAATCTGTCCGGGTTCGATCATCAGTGTCATCTCCCCGTCTCCCCCGTGCATGACCACGTTCATTTCCGCTTCATAGGCGCAGATGGAAATACGCCGGATGAGTGCGGAATCAAAGCCTATCTTT
This sequence comes from uncultured Desulfobacterales bacterium, assembly GCA_964450535.1. GTDB lineage: Bacteria > Desulfobacterota > DSM-4660 > Desulfatiglandales > HGW-15 > JAIPEI01. Next base: position 1,205 of record CAYVDE010000149.1, on the reverse strand, counting down.
TTCAGGATCCCCTGAACCTCGATCGAGACCTCTCCCGCCTTGACGAAGTCGTTGGCCTTGATATTAAAACGCCTCTCCAGCAGAGACATGCGCCGTCGTGATGCCCCCGTGCCCGATTATTGCGCCCTTGAAGGTCTCCCTCGGCTCATTGATCCGGCCGCCGGATCACAGGCGGGAAGAAGAGAACAGCTCGTTTGTTCGATCGCCTTACTCAGGCGATACAAGGCCGTCAACCCCCTTAAGGCCCGCCTGAAAGAGTCTTCCGCAGGCGGTAAACATTGTGAACGGGGTCCGGAGAAGAGGAATCCCGTGTTCTCCGGCCTGTTTGACAAGGTCTTCGTTGGGTTCTTTCCCCCTTACAAGGATGATCGCCGCCACATTAGCTATAACCGATGCCCGAATTACCTGTGTGTTGTTCAGGCCGGTGACGAGGACGGAGCCCGAGGTGGGACCACGCAGGACATCGCTCATCAAATCACTGGCCGTACAAAACTCAAAAGACGGATCTTCGCTTTCGTCCCCCACAAGGACCTCGCCTTTAAGCAAATCCACCAATTCAGACAGTCTAAGAGCCATGTTGTGTTCGGCCGCCTTTCTATTCATACCGTTCGAGTATGTTCAATATCCTGTCGGGAGTAACTCCACCGTGCGTGTCCTCATCAACAACAACCACCGGGGCCAGGCCGCACGCCCCCACGCACCGAACAGCTTCGAGGGAAAAGCGCCTGTCTTCGGTCGTTCCCCCGACCTCCAGCTGAAACCTCGACTGGAGCCGGCTTAACACCTCGGCGATTCCCCGGACATAACAGGCGGTCCCCATGCAAACCTTGATGGTATGCCTGCCTTTGGGGAACATGGAGAAAAAAGAATAAAACGTTACCACACCGTAAACAGTGCTGCCGGGGATATTCAAGCGGCGCCCTATGTGGTCCTGCAGTTCAACAGGAAGATAACCGACCACCTCCTGGCAGTCTTCGAGTACGGGGATCAGGCACCCCGGGACTCCCTTGAAGCGGTCTATTATTTCGTCCACCCTGCTCATCAGGTCGCTGGTCAGGTCGGGGTTGAGTTCCTCGAGCTTCTTTGCGTGCTGCATGGTCCGAACTCCTTTTAGCGGTCTTAGGATTGGAGAAAATACACAAGGTGAGTCGAGTCAGGGCGTTCCATGAAACAAATGCGAGAAAAACGAATGAATTATAGCAGAA
>CAYVDE010000148.1:0-6881 GCA_964450535.1 uncultured Desulfobacterales bacterium | reverse complement strand
AGACTGTATACCAGTGCTCGGGACATTTGTCCAACAGCACGATCAATCTCCTTACACTTTTTCTTTCGTCCCAATCATGAGAATGCCTCGAATTATGTCTGTTTTTTCCAACACCTGAAACCTGAACCCCGCAACCTGCCCGGTGAATTGTTTTGCATTGACACCATGCATATGGTAAGAAATATCTCTTTTCCCGGGGGGCATAGACCGGGAAATTGAAACAGTGTATGGGATCATGGCAAAGGGCAACAAGTGGGATGACCACTACGCGCGTCGGGCCAGGAAAGAGAAATGGCCGGCAAGATCCGTCTACAAACTCGAAGAGATCGATCGCAGGTTCAAACTCATTCCACGGGGTGCACGCCTCCTGGACCTGGGATGCTCTCCGGGGTCATGGACGCAATACGCGTTGAAGAAGGCGGGCCCGCAAGGGCATGTCGCCGGTGTGGACCTCAATGTGCCGGGACTCCCTCAGGCGGAAAATTTTCTTTTTATTCAGGCGGACATACTTACCATCGACCCTGACCGGCTTCTCCTCGAGATCGGAGAAAGGGATCTCGTGATAAGCGACCTGGCCCCCGGCACCACCGGAGTCAAGTCCGCCGATGCGGCCCGTTCTGCGGAACTCGTGCGATCAGCCCTTGGTATAGCACGTGTCCTCCTCAGGCCTGGAGGGCATTTCCTGTGCAAGGTATTCGAGGGGGAAGACGCCCAAGATCTTAGGAAGGAAATCAAGGAGGCCTTTGAGAAGATCCGGTCCATCCGTCCGAAGGCCGTTCGAAAAGGAAGCCGTGAGATCTATCTTCTCGCCACTGACATGCGTAATAGCGGTTTGTAAATTCAGGGTCTAACGAAAACCTGGTCAGGAGGAAATCGATGTCCGGTCATTCCAAATGGAGCACCATAAAGCACAAAAAAGGCGCTGCGGATGCCAAGCGGGGCAAAGTCTTTTCAAAATTGATCAAGGAGATAACCGTAGCCGCCCGCCTTGGAGGCGGGGACCCGGATGCGAATCCCCGCCTGAGGTCGGCCATTGCATCGGCTAAGGCGGAAAACATGCCCAAGGAAAACATTGAAAGGGCGATCAAGAAGGGTACCGGAGAACTGGAGGGCGTCAACTACGAAGAGGTCAGCTATGAGGCCTACGGCCCGGGCGGTGTAGCCGTCCTTGTGGAGTGTCTCACTGACAATAAAAATCGTGCGGTGGCCGACCTGAAGCACATTATGGACAGACACGGAGGCAGCATCGGAGAGCCCGGCTGTGTGGCCTGGATATTCAAGAAACGAGGGTTGATTGTCCTGGACCGGGAGGGCGTGGATGAGGAAAAGCTCCTGGAAACGGCCCTGGACGCAGGGGCGGAAGATGTGAAAGAAGAGGAGTCCACGTTCGAGATCCATACCGAGCCGTCGGACTTCGAACCTGTTCGAAAGGCCATAGAGGAGGCCGGGTTTACATACGGAATGGCTGAAATAAGCATGATACCCCAGAACACGGTACGGCTGGAAGGCAAGCAGGCCCAACAGATGCTCAACCTGATGGAAGCGCTCGAGGACAACGAAGACGTCAACCACGTGTATGCCAACTTCGACATCCCGGATGAAGTCATGGAGGCCATGGGCTGATGCTTGTGCTGGGAGTTGACCCCGGCTCCCTGATCACCGGATACGGGCTGGTGGAAAAATCCAAAGGCCGGGTCCGTTGCGTGGACGCCGGTATGATCAAGGCCCCGAGCAGCGTTCCCTTTCCCGAGAGGATCCACGGCATCTTCCGCACCCTGGTGGAGATCATGGGCCGCAATGAGCCCCGGGAAATGGCAATCGAGGAGGTCTTCTTCGCCAAAAACCCCAAGAGCGCACTCAAGATCGGCCATGCGCGCGGCGCCGCCCTGGTGGCCGCCGTGGAATGCGGGGTGGCTGTTTTCGAGTACTCCGCCACCGAGATCAAGCAGTCGGTGGTGGGATACGGCCGCGCCTCCAAGGAGCAGGTCCGGTCCATGGTGGGCGTTATACTTGGCCTCGATTTCCAGCCCTCACTCGACACCTCGGACGCCCTGGCCGCCGCCGTCTGCCACCTTCACACGAAACGATTTGACAAGTATGATAGCTCACCTGCGCGGCACACTATTTGAGAAGACCCCCCGGACAATCATCGTGGAAAACCACGGTGTCGGATACGAGATCATCGTGCCCCTGTCCACCTTTTACGCCCTGCCCGAAGAGGGCGAGGTGGCCCTTTACATACACACGAACGTCCGGGAAGATGCAATCACACTGTTCGGTTTTCTCACCCCCGTTGAAAAGGCCGTTTTTCTTCTTTTGGTCTCGGTTTCCGGCATCGGGCCCAAGCTGGCTGTGAACATACTCTCCGGGATCGGTCCGGACGAGCTCCTGGAGGCGATGGCGGGCGGCCACGCTTCCCGGCTTCAGGCGATTCCAGGGGTGGGAAAAAAGACAGCGGAACGGATGGCCCTGGAGCTGAAGGATCGATCAGCATCCCTGCTCTCCGACCACCGCAGCGGGGCAAGGCCCTATACCGGGACCGTAACCGACGAAGACGAGGCAGGAATCGAAGACGCGGTTTCAGCCCTCATGAACTTGGGATATCCCTCCCGCTCAGCCAGAAAGGCCGTGGAAACCGCCCGCCCCCGAATAGGATCCCCGGACCTGGAAGGGCTCATCAGGGAAGCCCTGCGGCTGCTCTCCTGACCGCCCGGCAGGGAGGGCCGGGCATACGGCCGCGGCACAGGAGTAATCGTTCAGGGAGGCCGTCTCTTCATTCAGGTGACACGGCAAACACATGGAAGAGCGCATCATAGATCCGGAACCACGCACCGAGGAGATCGCCACCGAGGTCAGCCTTCGCCCCTCCAACCTGGACGAGTACGTGGGGCAGGAGGAACTCAAGCAGAACCTGAGGGTCTTCATTGAAGCCGCGCGGGCGCGCTCCGAGGCCCTTGACCACGTGCTGTTTCACGGCAGCCCGGGCCTGGGAAAGACGTCGCTGGCACACATTATCGCCAACGAACTGGGGGTGAACATCAGGAGCACTTCCGGTCCCGTCATCGAGCGGCCTGGTGACCTGGCCGCCATACTCACCAGCCTCGAACCACACGACGTACTCTTTATCGACGAGATCCACCGGCTCAACCACGTGGTGGAGGAGATTCTCTACCCGGCCATGGAGGATTACCAGCTGGACATCATCATCGGGCAGGGCCCTTCGGCCCGTACCATGAAGATTCCCCTGCCGCCCTTCACCCTGGCGGGGGCCACCACGCGCACCGGCCTTTTGACCCCGCCCCTCAGGGCCCGGTTCGGCGTAATCCTTCGAGTGGACTTCTACCGGCCTGAAGAACTGCTGAAGATCGCCCTTCGCTCCGCGCGACTGCTGAACATTCCCACTCAGGACGAAGGGGCCCACGAGATCGCACGCCGCTCCAGAGGGACCCCCCGTGTATGCAACCGGCTTCTCAGAAGGGTACGCGACTACGCCCAGGTCAGGGCGGACGGGGTCATAACCCGGGAGGTAGCGATCGAGGCCCTTGCCATGCTTGAAGTCGACGACCGGGGCCTGGACCGGATGGACCGCCACATCATGCTGACGATCATGGAAAAATTCGAGGGCGGCCCCGTGGGCGTGGAAACCCTTGCAGCCGCCGTCAGCGAGGAGAAGGACACGATCGAGGACGTATACGAGCCCTTTCTTATTCAGGAAGGCTTTTTGAAGCGCACACCCCGTGGAAGGGTGGCCACCAACAGGGCCTATGGACACTTCGGGCTGACGCCCTCCCCGGAAAAGGATGAGCAGGAACAGGAAAGGCTTTTTTGACGCGGCTGTGCCGAACTTGGTGGATTCATTGACAACAAGCATGGATTCAACTACCTTCATGTGTGATACGCGGCTTTATTTCGGGAAAGGCCGCTGAGCCGCGTGAGCGATTTGCAGTAGACCGGAGGAACAAGCAATTACTGATTTCAGCCAGACACACAGCAGGATCACCACTTTTCACATCTTACGGAAACAGGATCGGAAGCACCTCAAGAACGAGCTTCGCCTGCACTCCAAGTGGCAGAAGACCGTCCTGATCATCCCCTTGCTGGCGAGCGAGTACACCGACCCCGCAAACCGCCCCGTGTTTGAGAACATCCTGAAACACCTCGCAGGCACATCTTACCTGTCGCACATCATATTCGGCCTGGATCAAGCCGGCCTGGACGAGGCGCTGGAACTCCGCGGGCTTATTCGAGACCACGGCATCCGCAATTTCATCATCCAATGGAACGACGGTCCCGGCTTTTCGGCCGTATATGAAAAGCTGAATGAAGCCGGGTTCAATATCCAGGAGCCCGGAAAGGGCCGGAACATGTTCCTGAGTTTCGGGATCGCACTGGCCCTCGGCGCCAAGGCCGTCGGCCTGGTTGACGCGGACATCCGGACCTTCTCAGCGGTCCAGTTGGACCGTCTCCTCTATCCCGTGGTCAAGCTCAACTATGAATTCTCCAAGGCCTATTACGCCCGCATCCGCGACCAGGCACTCTACGGCCGCGTCAAGCGGCTTCTCCTGGATCCGCTGCTCATGACGCTCAAGCGAAAGTTCACCGACAGCAAGGACGAAAAGATGCTGCGGCTGATCGACTTTCTCCTGGGCTTTCACTACCAGCTGTCCGGGGAGGTGGCCTTTCGCTCCGGCCTCCTTAAAAAGATGCGATTCGCCACCAACTGGGGCGTTGAGATCTTCACCTTGATCGAGGTTTACCGCAAGGCCACATCCGCGGCCCAGGTCATGTTTACGGACAAGCCCTTTGACCACAAGCACCAGGAGGTCTCTGAATCGGACCACACCAAGGGGCTTAACCGGATGGCGGTGGATATCGTGACCACTCTCATGAACGCGCTTGTGATCGAGGAGGGCCTGGAGATATCGGACACCTTCATCAGGGACCTCTCGATCACCTACCAGGCCGTGGCCGAGGAACTCATCAAGAAGTATTCTGATGACTCCGGGTTCAGCTACCTGAAATACGACCGTGAAGGTGAGGAGAATATCGTAAAGAACGTTTTCAAGAATTCCATCCTTCACGCCGGTGAACTCCTGACCTCGCCCACCTTGCTGACCGAGCGTTTCCTCCGGCTGGTGAACACCCACCCGGAGTTCAAACCTTTCCTCGAGCAGGGACTGGCCGATACCATACTTCAGGTGGAGGACAAGACCCGGCGGGCACTCTTTGAAATCCCCACCACGGTCTCGTGGGAGCGCGTGTCCAACAAGCTCCCGGACATATTCCTGGACCTGGTGGAGGCTGTGGAACAAGAAAAGCAGCGGCTCCAGTGAGACCGGAAGACAAGAAAAGCAAGGCCCGGAGAGGCCGAACGGAATTCGTCGTGTTCACGGACCTGGACGGCACCCTGCTGGACCACGACACATACGACTGGGAACCGGCCGCCGAGGCCCTTACTCTCTGCCGGCGGCTCGGCGTGCCGGTGGTCCCGGTCTCCAGCAAGACGCGTGCGGAGATGGAAGTCATTCGAAACGCGCTTCAGCTCGACTGGCCCTTCATCTCTGAAAACGGCGGGGGGGTTTGCTTTCCTCACGCATGCGCCCAATCACCTCCGCCCGAGGCCGTACCCTTTGACGGCGGGCATGTCTGGCACCTGGGTGTACGGTATGATATCGTCATCAGGGCGTTTCGAGAGATCCGGAAAGAGCTGGGCCGGCCGGATCTCAGGGGATTCTCCGACATGGAAGTCGAAGAGATAGCCCTTCTTACCGGCCTCAAGAAGGAAGATGCGGAGCGGGCCGGCCGGAGGGAATACGACGAACCCTTTGTGGTGGAGGGAAATCACGGCATCGATATTGACCTCCTTGAACGCGCCGCGGGCAAGCGGGGCTTGAGGGTCGCCGCAGGGGGCCGGTTCTTTCACCTGTTCGGCGTCTGTGACAAGGGTGAGGCAGTCTCCCGGCTGTCAGACTGGTTCGGCCTCGAGCGGCCGGGATTTCGTTCGGTGGGGCTGGGCGACAGCCCCAATGACATACCCATGCTCAGGCAGGTGGATGTCCCCGTGCTGGTTCGCTCATCCCGGCCCCCGAGTGAGTTGACGGGGGCCGTTCCGGGCATTCGAATTACCGTGGATCCGGGTCCCGCCGGATGGAACAGGGCGATCCTGGATCTTCTCGATCACGTGAACGGAGGAAGTGGTTCACAGGGCTGAACGGAGGCATGTTCTGATATGTTTGAGAAAGAAGTCAACCCGGAAGGCATCGACAAGGCGGACATGGTGGTCTGCATACCATCCTATAAGGAGGCGGACTCCATCGGCTTTCCGGTCCAGCAGGCCAGCGAGGGGCTGGTCAGGTATTTTCCCGAGATGCGCTCGGTAATCATCAACGCGGACAACAACTCGCCCGACGGGACCAAGGAGGCCTTCCTCGACACGCCCACCAAGCGGCCGAAGATCTATCTCTCCACCCCTCCAGGCGTGAAGGGAAAAGGAAACAACTTCCGCAATTTGTTCGAGAAAGTCCTGGAACTGGAAGCCAAGGCCGTCGTGGTGGTGGATGCCGATCTCAAGAGCATCACTCCCCAGTGGATAAGGCATCTGGGAGAACCGCTCTTCAATGACTTCTCCTATGTGGCCCCTCTTTATGTGCGGCACAAGTACGACGGGACCATAACTAACGGCATCGCCTATCCCCTTTCAAGGGCCCTTTACGGCCGCCGCGTGCGCCAACCCATAGGAGGGGACTTCGGGTTCAGCGGGGACCTGGCTCGCGTCTACCTCGAAAATGAGGCGTGGGACGAGGCCACGGCCAACTTCGGCATCGATATCTGGATGACCACCATCGCCCTCAACCAGGGAGTCCACATCTGCCAGTCCTTCA
>CAYVDE010000147.1:5803-7083 GCA_964450535.1 uncultured Desulfobacterales bacterium | reverse complement strand
CCCGGGTCTCGTCTCGGGCGCCTCCAAGACCGCGAGGGATCGCCCCGCCTGCCGGTCCTTAAAGCGAACTCGAATTTCACCCTTTGGGAGCTGAATTTATTGCATACTGTATACAGTTAATCCCTGTCAAGGACTCCCTCAACCTCAACGGACTCCGGATTATTGACGAACTCCGGAACCGGCACGCCTTCTGAGGCCGGCCTGAAGGCGCTGCACATGAGTTCGAACAATGACTCCAGATTCTCGAACAGGGAGTATGACTGATCCTTGAGCAGCCATCGCGTCACTATATGGTCCATTGTGCCCACGAAGAGATCCCGCGCAACATAAGGGTTCAGGTCCGGGCGCATCTCCCCCGCAGCCCGCCCCTCCTCGAAGATGTCCAGGAGGTATGCGTAAAGCCTCTTGACGTTTGAGTAGACCTCCGTCGCCATGAAGTTCGCGTTGGTCTTGAGAAAGAGGTAGACCACCTTGGCATCAAGGGGCGACTGTTCCACCCTCCTCATGTACCACCAGAGATACTTGCGCAACTTGTTGTAGGCGCCCTGTATCCCAAAGAGCTGCTCTTCAAGGTCGTCAATCAGCTCAGAGACCCAGAGCTGAGGTATTGCAAGAAGAAGGTCCTCCTTGCCATGAAAATGGTCGTACAAGGCAGCCTCGGACAGCCCCGCCTGCCTGGAGATATCAATGACAGTGGTCTTCTGGTAACCCTGCTCGGCGAACAGGATTCGGGCCGAATCGATAATCCGGATGCGGGTTTTTCCTTTGTTATTGCGGCTCGTCAATGCCTGCTTCCTTAAGGCTGTTAACAAATGGACTGTCTATAGCTGACTATTTTAATTAACTATTTGTATTTATGGCCTAAATTTTTACTAGTGGAATTATAAGAAATAGGGTTTTTAATGATAATTACACAAAAAAAATATTTATTGTTTTAAAATAAAAGTTCCCCATCATCAAATTTGGTAGCTCCGTCTTTAACCTCAGGACGCTAAGCTTTTTAACATATTGTTTTATCAGTCTTTTTTAAAATATAGTTGGCCTGAAAATACTATTTACCTAATAGCATTAGGTTTTGAGCCTGTCAAGGGAAATGTTTTGCCGCCGATATCGCCCTGAAACCGTCTGGTTTGTGACGTCTTTTTTGTCAGGAATTTGGCGACTCTTTCAGGCAATCATGAAGATGGGGGCTCGGAACTATATCGGGTGGCGGTTATTCTCGGTATTTCGCCCGGACAGAGGGCTGAGAAGATAGGACGCGAATGGTACTTTTTTTGCAT
>CAYVDE010000147.1:3867-5703 GCA_964450535.1 uncultured Desulfobacterales bacterium | reverse complement strand
TTTTTACAGGCAGGTGAACTCACTTCAGGAGCTGGTGGCCTCGTTCAGGGAGGAGTCCAGCAGGTACATGCTCTCTGAATTGAGGGACGATTCCGAGGAGCAGGAGGCGGCCCGCAGTGAGGCCTTTTCCCTGCTGGAGCAGGGAGAAGGCATGCTGGCCGGCTTGGAAGCCGTGTCCGGAATAAGCGACCAGGAGAGGGAAGGACTCTCATCAGCCAAAGATGCAATAAGTAGCTATAAGTCGTATTTCGATAAATATATATCGGCAAACCGCAGCAGAACCGAATTGCTTCAGGAAATTAAAGATAGATATGAAGTGCTTATGGAAAACACAGAGCAGGCCGAATTGTGGGCTGATAATATGATTTTTGCCGGCAGGGCTCTTTCCAATTACTCAACATCCTACTTCAACAGGTCATCGGAGGCAAACTGGGAAGATCTGAAGCAGGGCATCGCGGAATTCGAAAAGTGGATGTCAGACTGGGCGGACAAGGTCTCCAACAGCGAGAGCCTGAGCGCGAAGGCCGCTGATATAGAAAAGGCCCTGGGGGCCTTTTTGGAGCCCGTTAACAGGTATCGAGAACAGGTCCTCCTTCAGGACCGCTTGAGGGGCTCAATGGCCCAGCCTCAGCAAGAGCTCCGCGCCACCTGCGAAAACCTGGGGCAGGAGGCGGAAAACAGGCTGCACGCCCAGGCCGTTCTCTCCAACAGAATAATATTCGCCACCATAATCGCAGCCCTCATAATCGGGATCCTTTATGCAACGTTTTCCATAAGAAAAATAGTCTCAAGGATCAACAAGGTTATAGGCGGGGTCTTGGAAGGGACCGAGCAGGTGGCCTCTTCCTCGGAGCACGTGGCCGGGGCCAGCCAGGATCTGGCCGAAGGGGCCTCCCGGCAGGCGGCGTCCATCGAGGAGACATCCTCCTCACTCGATGAAGTATCTTCCATGGTGAAGCAGAACGCAGAGCACGCGGGCAAGGCCAGAGGAATGATGAAAGAGGTTGAGGGCATTGTGGAACAGGTTGACCGCAATATGCATGACATGACCGAGGCAATAAAAGAGATCTCCGAATCCAGCAAGCAGACGGACAAGATAGTCAAAACCATAGATGAGATAGCCTTTCAGACCAATCTGCTTGCCCTTAACGCAGCTGTGGAGGCGGCGCGGGCCGGTGAGGCAGGGGCCGGATTCGCAGTGGTGGCCGACGAAGTGAGGAACCTCGCCTTGCGGGCCGCAGAGGCGGCCAAAAACACGGCCACACTCATCGGCAACACCATAAAGTCCGTGGAAAAGGGAAGCCAGTTCACCAATGCCACTCAGAAGTCGTTCAAGGAAAACATGGAGATATCCTCCAAGGTAGGTGCGCTGGTGGACGAGATTGCAGAGGCATCCAGGGAGCAGGCCGAGGGCATAGACAGGGTGAGCCAGGCCGTGATCGACATGGACGGAGTAACCCAGCAGAACGCAGCGAATGCCGAGGAATCGGCCAGTGCAGCAGAGGAGATGAATGCCCAGGCCGAGAGCATGAAAGGACACCTTGACGAACTGATCAAACTGGTCCGCCGGCAAGGCAAGGACGGCAAGACAGCTGACACCGGCCTGCCGGATAATACCGCCGAGTCAAAAGAGCGGCACGATTTTCGGTCCCAGCCGGCCGCAAACCAACAGCCCGGGATTGATGTTCCCACCAGCCGGGAATCCAGGGAAATACACCCGGAAAAGGTGATCCCCATGGAAGACGAAGGAGATTTCAAGGATTTCTAATGCTCATGTAAAATATCCTTTGAAATGATGATGGTTAGATAATAATCAAATGAGCGTCCAGTTTGTTT
>CAYVDE010000147.1:0-3767 GCA_964450535.1 uncultured Desulfobacterales bacterium | reverse complement strand
CGATCCCGATTTCGATTTCGAGTATCCCAACATCAATACTTCTTGTTTTTTCTGACAGCTTTTCAGCAGTAAGCCACTCATCGCCGTTAAATATCGGCCCATTCATGCCCCGATCAACTCAGACCACTTTGAGCTGGATTCGAGGCGGTCCGCGCGCCTATAATTCTCTGGACAGGACCAAGTTCATTTGGGTTCGTTTCCCGACACTATTATATACCGGAGGATGACATGGCTGCACACCAAGGACCACACATGATCGATCTTATCGGGTTTCCCATGGATTTGGGTGCTGACCGCAGAGGGGTGGGTATGGGACCCACAGCCCTCCGCATTGCCGGCATTCAGAAACGGCTGGAGGATCTTGGGTACGGCGTTAATGACTGCGGGGACATCCCCGTGGAGATCCGTGAAAGCCAGAAGGTCTCCAATCCCAGGCTCAAGTACGTGGAGGAGGTCCTGGAAAAATCCGCGTTGCTGTCATCCGCAATCAAGGATTCCCTGGACAGGAACAGCTTCCCCCTGGCTATGGGAGGGGACCACACGGTCTCCATCGGATCCGTGGCCGGGCTTTCTGCCCATTGCCGGACCCGGGGCCTCTTTCCGGGGGCGCTATGGATCGACGCCCACGCGGACATGAACGATGAGGAAACAACTCCATCCGGGAACATCCACGGGATGGCCCTCGCCGTCAGCCTCGGGTTTGGACACGAGCGGTTGACAAACCTTTTTGGGTTCTCACCAAAGCTTGACCCCAAAAACGCCTTCCTCATAGGCGTCAGGAGCATAGACCCGGGTGAGCGGAATGTAATTCAAAAGGCCGGCGTCTCGGTTTACACCATGACGGAGATCGACCGCAGGGGAATGGCCCCGGTCATCGAAGAGATACTTGAATCGTTGATGGAAAAAGTCGACCTTATTCACGTGACCTTTGACGTGGATGCCGTGGATCCCTCGCTGGCACAGGGGGTCGGCACGCCGGTGCCTGGAGGGCTGACTTACCGCGAGGCACACCTCATAATGGAAACTATAGCAGAGTGCGGAAAACTGAGCAGCATGGACGTGGCTGAGATCAACCCCACCCTGGACAACCGCAACCGTACGGCTGTAATAACCGCCGAGCTCGTGGCCTCTTGCCTCGGCAAGCGGATACTTTAATTTTATCTTGCTCTTTGAACCCTTTTCTCCACCGCATCTCCGTTCGAATACGTTGTACAGGGCACCTTGAAACTCCGTATTCAAGGGGTCATTCAGGAGGCCAAGGCACCCGGGTCCCCATCGCCTCAGGCAACTACCCCGTTGGAAGAAGCCGCCTCGTACCCCGCGTCAAACACTCGGAGGTTGGCTTCGAGGAACGGATCCGGGGTGATCCTTTCAATAGTCTCCCGAAGCTCGGAACTAGTGGCAGGGACGCTCTCGAAAGCGGAGAAATACCCCAAGAGAGCCAGGTTCGTGGACATGGGGGCCCCCAGTTCCATGGCCAGGTCCCCGGCCGGCGTCGAGTGGTACGACACCCCTCGCTTGTCCAGATACTTTTTCACCTCGTCCCGGGGGAACCGGCCGGGCCTGGCGTTCACGTAGAGACGCCCTTTTTCTCGAATAAACGGCAGGTTTCGGTACCCCTCATACTCCTCCAGGGCCAGAAGCACATTCGCGGTACCCATCCTGACCAGTGAGCTCTCCACCTCTCCTATCCGCAGGTGAGACACCACCGACCCGCCGCGCTGCGCCATCCCGTGAGTCTCAGCGCCCAGGACCCTGTAACCCTTCTTGAGGGATGTCTCAGACAGGACCTTTGTAACGAACAGGATCCCCTGTCCGCCCAGCCCGCACAAAACTATGTTCAACGGTTCCATGATCACTCCGATTTAGTTGCTGACTTGCCGAAACACCTGCCCTTCCCATTATTCATCACGCACGATAGCGCCCCGCGGGCAAACGTCGATACACAGACCGCACTGAACGCAGATCTGGCGGTTCACTTCGGTCCGGCCCAGTTCCTCATCGTTGTACAGAGCCGGGCACTCGAACCGCTGGATGCACAAACCACACTGGTCGCATTCCTCCGTAACCCGCACCGCAATGCGCTCCGGTATGGCTTCCCCGCGGTATGCGATCACACAAGGATGCCGGGCAATTATAACGGCGATCCCGCCCTCCGGCTCCTCAGTGTACGAAAGGGCCCTCTTCAGCGCATTCCCCATGGCCTTGAGGTCATACGGATCCACCTCTTCGATGAAATCCACCCCGCATCCCGCAACCACCCGCTCGAGTGGTATCTGTTTACCCTCGCTTCCGTCCGCACGGATTCCCAGCCCTGGAGTGGGCTGCATTCCCGTCATGGCCGTGGTCATATTGTCCAGAATCACCAGAACGAACCTGGCGTCGTTGTACACAGCATTAAGCAGACCCGCAGGTCCCGAGTGGAAGAACGTAGAGTCCCCCATTGTGGCAATCACCGGCTGGTGTGCCCCGTCCTTGGCGTATGCATGGTAGAATCCCGAGGCCATGGTGATCGCGGCTCCCATGTCAAGGCACGTGTCCACGCCGCCGAGGTTCAGGCCCAGGGTGTAACAACCGATGTCCGACGTGAAAATGGCCTTGGGCTTGGATTTACGTATCATGTAGAAGGATGCGCGATGGGGACATCCCGGGCAAAGCGTCGGCCGCCTCATGGGCAGGTCCAGGCCGGAAACAAGGGCTGATACCTCTCCTGTTTGCGTCCCTGAGAAACCCTCTGCGCCACACTCCCTCAACGCGGCGTCCACAACGCCGTAAATCACCTCCGGCACCATCTCGCCCTGGGCCGGGACATGGCCCGACAAACGACCCAGGACCTTACCGCGCTCTTGAAGCAGGTATTCGATTAGTGTGTCCGTCTCCTCAAGCACCAGCACCTTTTCGCACGCACTGGTAAACTCATCGGCGAGACCCTGCGGGAAAGGCCAGGCGCCTCCCAGTTTCAGCACAGGGACCTCGTCCGCCCTTCCCTCTTCCCGCAAGAGGTCACGAACCACGGCCCACGGAACTCCGCCTGCAATTATCCCCAGTTTGTACTCCCTGCCCTCTTCCAAGTTGTGGCCGTTGAACGGAAAATCCTTCGAGGAAAACCGCTCTCCGATACGGCGCAGCTTATCGTTAAGCTCGCCGTGAAGCTTCAAGCGAAATTTCGGCGTGGCAGCCCACCTCGAGGGATCCTTTTCAAAAGAGGCTTTAACCGCTGCGTCCCGCAGTTCGCCCACCTTAACGTCCTGCCGCGCATGGCACACGCGGATCGCGGGGCGGAGCACCACCGGCACCCCAAACTCCTCCGAGAGTTTAAGGCCGTAGGACACCATCTCTCTGGCTTCCTGCGGCCCTGAAGGATCCAGCACCGGGACCTTGGCCAGCCTCGCCATGAACCGGGTGTCCTGCTCGGTCTGGGACGAGTGCGGGCCGGGGTCGTCCGCCGAGATTATCAGCAGGCCGCCCACCGTTCCCAGGTAAGCCGCACTCATAAGGCTGTCAGCGGCAACGTTCAATCCGACCTGCTTCATGCAGCAAGCCGCGCGTTTGCCGGAAATCGCCGCTGCAAATGCATTATCCAGAGCGACCTTCTCATTAGTCGACCACTCCACATATGTGTTCAGACCGGCGGACTTCACACGCCTGATAACCTCCGGCAATATCTCCGAGCTAGGCGTCCCAGGATAGCTGGTCACCATCTCGCAACCCGACTCAACCAACCCAAGAGCAATGGCCCCGTTACCCAGCACAATCTCTCTTGCCAT
>CAYVDE010000146.1:0-7084 GCA_964450535.1 uncultured Desulfobacterales bacterium | reverse complement strand
TAGCTATTGCATTCTGTAAAGGGCACTCGTCATTATCCAGGCCGGGAATAAGATGCCATGCAAGGGCACCAAATGCCAATAAAATACATGGTAAAGTCCAAGTCAATTTCCAAAAGATACGCTTACGTGCTACCCTGCATGATTTCGGAGTAGTTTCGGATAGAAAAAATGCATCTATAATTTCTTTATCATTGTTATATCTTCTGATTTCTATCTGCTCTTTGACAGCTGACAACAGGTTCTTAATCGCCTTTTGATAGGGGATAAGACTCGTAAAGTGACGGAAATTATTGTGCCTATCAAGTATTGATTTTATTTTTGAAAAATTCCCGCTCAGGTTGACGGAACAGCCGCTTTTGTCCCGTTTTTTCTGGAATATGACTGATATATTTCCATTAAATGGCTCGATATGACTTTTAATAACGTTATAACCCGCTTTTTCACCAAGGGCGATAAGGGTTTCAGGGTTAAACGTATAAATATGTGCTTTGTGATATCTATTATTTGGATCCTGTTTAATATCTTCCGCATTTGGGACTTCAACTACTAAATATCCGTTTTCTGCAAGTATCGACCAAATACGCTTTAATTCCGATAAAGGATCAGTCATATGCTCAAGCACATGGTGCAATGTAATTACATTAAATGATTCATCTGTATTGAGTTCATCGGAGAAGGATGCTGAAACAGGAGCACCAAGCGTCTCCGCAGCATATCGTGCAAAAGCCTTGTCAGGTTCAATGCCTTTGGAGTGTATGCCGAATTTGCGAAGGAGATACACAAACGCACCATTGCCCGCTCCAATATCCAGGATAGCGTCATGTTTATTCAAAACATCTTTAAAAAATGAATACCTCCTCATCGCTTCTTTTGCATCACGGCATAGATGCTTCTTTTTAGGTCTTTTTATGCCCTTATAGTCCTGCCGGTAGTCCTTTGAATAAAAATCTCTGATTTCATTTTCGGCTGGACGAGGGTCACTCCATATTAAGCCGCAATTCCTGCACATCACAGTTCTGAGATAATCGCCTTTTCGGTCTTTCAGAGAAACAACCTCAACGGCTGAAGAACCGCAGAGATTGCAGGGTATAGAACAACTTGTCCTGTTCCGATCTGCTTCCGTATTTACCATCAGGGCTGATTTCAACCTCGTAAATTCGATTCGCTATCTAAGGCTTCTTTCCGAACCATAATATCTTTTACCGCATTTCGCAACCACTCAGGGCCAATCCTCCAAGACCTGTCAATAACCCCTTAGAAAGAATTTCCTCTTTTGAGTACCCGAATCAAGGGATATCAAGTCCCACGAAAACAATAGGCGGGCTGGATCGGGAACCGTTCCTTGTTATCCGGTGCCTCTTGCCGGCTTTTGGCAAGGTCTTTCCTGGACAAGTAATTAATCTTGACGGGGCTTTACGCTCGTGCCAGTATCTCACTGAGAAAATGGGAGATAGCACACGATGACCCATCAGACACCTACGAACCGGAAACAATGACCAGCAGAACTTCATTGAAATTTTTTTTCCATCCCCGGGGCTTTGCCTGGGTTTTGGCGCTGTGCCTTTTTACGGCGGGCATTCAACCTGTTCGAGCCGAAGAGCCGCAATTGGACCTGGAACAGGCCTGCCGCGGTATTTCGGGGAAACTGGCCAGCGTCAAGCTGAGGGACTGCCTCGACGGCGGGTTGGTATTATCCGGGGCGTACTCGAATAACGGTGCCCCCATTCTGGCCAAGGAATACGGTCCTCTTGATACCCGGAAACCCCAGGCAAGGATCCTCCTGATAGGAGGCACCCACGGGGATGAGTATGCATCGATCAGCGTTGTGTTCAAATGGATGGAAATACTCAACGTGCACCATTCCGGACTTTTTCACTGGGTCTTTGTTCCCCTGCTTAACCCCGATGGGCTTTTTCTGGAGAATTCGACCAGAACCAACGCCAGGGGAGTAGACCTTAACAGGAATATGCCCGGCCCGCTCTGGCAGGAGGTCGGCTACAGGCGGTGGGAGGAAGAGGCGGGGAAAAACCCACGCTATTTTCCAGGACTGTTCCCAGTGAGCGAGCCGGAGACCGGATTTCTGGTCAAACTCATCAGGGACTTCAGGCCCCAGGCCATTGTTTCAGTGCACTCGCCCCTGGACCTGGTGGACTATGACGGGCCCGGTTCACCGCCCTCGAGCCTTGGAAGCCTCAAGCTCAAGCGGCTCGGCAACTTTCCGGGTACGCTCGGTAATTACGGCGGTGCTCAGAACAGGATTCCGGTCATCACCATCGAGCTGGCCTCTTCGGGAAGGATGCCCTCCAGCGATGAGATCTCTTCCATGTGGCGTGACCTTGTGAGGTGGCTCATTAACAACACCCCGGTCGACCCGGGGGTGGATCATCTCTTCGCTTCCGAGGAGGATATCCTTCTGGGCAAGGAACTGTTCGGGAAGTAGCATGGTAGCATGCACAATGTAGCCGTGCTGCCGGAGCATTATCGGGGTTGGCATGCCTCAAAAGTAATACCTGGCCCTCAGTTCCAGACGGCAGTCGTTCTGTTTTTCACCGTATTCAGTGAAGCGATCACCAATGAGGACGGCCCCCTTCAGCCTCAGCTCCAGGTTGTCCATTATTCCAGTATAGACCAGTTCAGGCGAAACAGAGAGGCTCTTATCATCCATATTGTAAATGCAGGCAATGGATGGGGTGAAGTAGAGGATGTCAAAGGGCTCTTTTTGGCTTACCCTGAGATACAGGTAGTTTCTCATGGGGTTCATTCGGCCGTATCCCCCTTGAGTCAGCCCTGATGCCCTCATCAGCATAGCGTCATCACCTGTTCTCAGACACCTGTCATGCCCCCTGTGTATGAACGAGAAGTAGTTTGACATCTCTGCTTCAGTGAAGCCGGCGCCGCTGCGAAAGTACTCAAGGATATAGGTGGTCTCCAAAGCGCTCAGATAACGAATGCCCAAAAGGTAGCTCAAGACGCTGGATCCGGCCTCAAAGGGCCTTCCATCTTGATCAATGGAAGTCTTGTGAAAGTCCTTGATCCATGCAAGCTCGCCGTGAACCTCGAAGTTGGATGTGATGTTGCGGGAAAAATCAACCCCGTAGCGGGTGGGCTTGCTTCCGCCTGAAAGAAACATGAGGTCAATGTCCGTATCGAGAAACAGGAAGTAAAGCTTTGCGCCAAAGTTGAGGTGGCGGGTCTCCCCGAAATCCTTGTTCATATCTCCATACACAGGGAGAACGACGGGGGTGAATGAAAACGTCTTAAGAGGACCTTCAAAACTCTTGATATAGTCCAGGCTGAAAACAAAAAAGCCTTCTAAATCAAGGGCCGGGTCGTCCGGGTCCCTGGGGCGGTCGAAAAAGGCGACCGGGCTCCAGGCATAGCCCGTGCCCCACTTCAGGGTCTTCTTGCCGACGTCTATTCTGAGGGATTGGGAGGGCGCCACAGACAGGAAACCCTCGTAGAGGGCTGTCTTCCCGGACCAGCCTTCGTATGTGTGATTCAGGTTGCTGTTGGTCTTTGCAAAGACCCGGGCTATGCCCTTCTCATAACCTGCTTCCAATTGAAGGGTCATGTCGTATTTTTCAAGGGTGGACCCTTCGTCACGATCATAGAACCTGAGCCTGTAAAGCGCCGCATCCCTGTCCCCCTTATAAAGAACCGGGTTTATCTCGGCGTACCCACCAAAGTGAAAAGGGTTTTTTTCTATCTCTTCCAGGTCGAATGTGTAATCTTCGGCGGAACAGAGGGAAAGGAAGGAGGCTGTTGATGCAAAGATCAGCAAAAACACCATCCAACTTATTCGATTAAGCCCCATTTTTCTCAAACTCTTTAACGCAGGGAATCCAGGTTTGGCATGAATGTGAGGGTGAAGACCTCATCACTGAGCTCACGCGCCCTGATGTTGGCAAAAAGCATAATGGACTTGTACCCCTTGTAAAGGGGGCTGTCCGTCTCCATGACAGAAGGTCTTACGATCCCGTCCCCGAAATCTTTGATCTCCTTGAAATAGAGGGTCTTGATGAGCATGGAGGCCTCGGTCATGCACTGGATGCTGGTAGGCAGGAGGTTCTCCTTATCGACCAGCATTTTCAGTTGATCGTAGGCCACCGTCTTTGTCCTGGCCTTTAGGTGCAGCAAATACTCTTCCCCTTTATCCTCGATCGATTCCACGTCATATTCCTCGTGGTATTCAAGCTGCATGATGTCGGAGTTGTTAAAGACGCCGCCTACAACCGACTGGAGGCTTGTTATTCTCACCGGCTTTCCCACGCCGGGGATGTAAAGCCACATGTTATCTCCCAGCCTCAAGGTGCTGCGGCCCCTTTCACTCGGCGGGGAGATAAAAAGAGCCGCCACCTTGTCGGTGCCCTTTTTGACAGTGAAGAGGATAAACTCCTTTTTCTTGCCGTCCGGTTCGATGTTGATAAGCTTCCTGTACATTTCATAGGCAGGCGGGGCCAGGTTACGGTCGATTTCCTTCAGGAGTTCTGTGCCGTCCAATGCAAAGGCCGGCACAGAAAAAATCAAGGCTATAATTACTAATATGGGTTTAATCATTCTTTGTTTTTCTCCATACTGAATAATAAACTATTTTTCAACATCAAGGACCATTTTCAATGCCTCTTCAATGCTTCCGTCAAACGCCTGGTACTTGATTCCCTGGCTTTCCATGCCTTGAATCATGTTTTCACCGAATTTTGCGGCCACAACAAAAGTCACCCCATTTTGGGCCAGAAACGGCACTATCGATCTGCCGGCGCCCCTTCTTGCGTCCCTGTGGGGATTCTCCAGGGCCTGCACGAGGGTGCCTGCCTCATTAAATATTAGGAAATAAGGGCTTTTAGCAGCAACTTGGCTTATACGGGCGTTTATGTTGTTTCCCTCGGCGGCCACAGCAACTCTAGTTTTTTCCCCGGCATGGACAGGGCTTGTCATGAGGCAAAGGGCCACAAGGGCGGACATCATCAGGCTCTTCATTTTGAGACCTCCTTTTTACACATATCCCAGGGCCTCAATGGGGTCCATCCGGGATGCCTTGAAGGCGGGTTGAAGACTCGCCACAACCGCAACCGCAATGACAATACCCGAGACCATCAAGAGGTCCTGGATGTTTACCGAAGTCATTAGAACAATATCCGACTGCCTGCCGAAATCATAAGTGAACCCGACAAGGTTGATAGCATGGATCAGGCCGGCGCTCAGGATGCTCCCGGCAATGGCGCCCATTGCCCCCAGCAGGAAGCCTTCGACAAGAAAAAGGGACAGGATCTTTCCAGGCAGAGTGCCGATGGCCGCAATGGTGCCGATCTCCCTGACCCGCTCATAAACCGCCATGATCATCACGTTCATTATACTTATGAGCACCACCGCGATCAGCATGAGTTTGATGAAAAATGTCATGATGTCAATCATGCGGGCTATATTGTAGAAGGGAGAGATCTTTTCCCAGGTGCTCACCTCAAAGACCGGCTTGCCTTCTTTATTCAGTTCCCCGGACAGCTTTGCCTCCAGCTCGCGATATACCTCCTGAAGCCTATCGAAGTCCTTGACCCTTATCGCGATCTCGCTGATTTCCATCTCCTCCATTCTCAGGATGTCAACGGCATCTTCGATGTGCACATAACCGTCCCTGCCTCCTGGGCCGGTGGCACTCTCCAGTATCCCTGCAACCTTGAGCTGTTTTCCGTTGACCGACCCGTCCCGGTTGGTGGCTATGACCACCACCATATCCCCCACATTGACTTTCATGCCCTTTGCAAGGAGCTCAGGAACCAGTATTTCACCTGTTTTGATATCCTTCTCTCCCTCGGTTACCCTGGGGAGGAGAAGAGGAACGGTCTTTGCCTCTTTTTCAGGATCCACGCCGTTGAGCCGGATATTTGTCGTCTCGACGAAATTGCTGAACCCTCCGCCGAACTTGACCCTCTTTGAATAGGCCTCGATCTCAGGGTTCTCCTCCAACGCGGCCTCAACCGTTTTTACGGCCTGAGGACCCATGTTCATCGTAAGGGGCAGGTTGTCTATCGCTGCAAGGTACCCCTTGCGGTGTATCTGCAAGTGCCCGACAAACGAATCTGTTATCTGCCCGATCATCAAACCCTTGAACGACCCTGTAACGGCCATGAAGCCCGTCACGAACAGGACCCCGACGACAATCAGGGAAAGGGTCAGCAAGGTCCTCCTTTTGTACCTTGCCAGGTTTCTTGCGGCTATCTTGATGAGATTAGCCATTGCCGCTACCTCCGTGATCCACTCTGTCTTTCAGTATGCCGTCTTCAATCCTGTAGATGAACTCGGCCTCACCGATGATCCGGTCATCATGGGTCGAAAACACAAAGGTCGTCCCGAATTCGTCCCTGATCTTTTTCATAAGCCTGAGGATACTCATGGCCGTGTCACGATCCAGGTTGGCGGTGGGTTCATCCGCCAGAACCAGCTCCGGCCGGGTCACAAGGGCCCTTGCAATTGCGATCCGCTGTTTCTGTCCCCCTGACAGCTGGTCGGGCCTTTTGTCCTTCTGTTCAATCATGCCGACTGCGGCAAGCAGGTCCCGAACCCCTTTTCTCCTTATGGAAGAAGATGCGTTCCGAACCATGACAAGGGGGTACTCCACGTTTTCATAAGCCGTCAGCACAGGGATCAGGTTGAAGCCCTGAAAAATGAAACCTATGTGGGCGCCCCTGAAAACAGCCGCTTCAGTCCTTCCAAGGCTCGTCACGTCCACCCCGGCCACAAGAAGCCTGCCGCCGGAGGGCCTGTCAAGGCAGCCTATCATATTCAGCAACGTGGTCTTCCCGCTCCCCGAAGGTCCGACAAAAGACAGAAAAGATCCCTTGTCAATGGAGAAACTGACGCCCTTGACGGCCTGAACCGCTGTCGCGCCCTGGCCGTAGGTCTTGATCAGATCTTGTCCCAAAATGAGTTCCACGAGACCTCCTGTTTCAGTGAGCCTGCTTCCTCTTTGCCATTTTATATGCTTCCATTACGATTAACAGGGGAATTGCCAAGACCAGGACCTCGGCCCATTCAATCATTGTAATCGGCTCTATTCTAAGGACATTTTGCATAAATGGGATATGCATGG
>CAYVDE010000145.1:0-7152 GCA_964450535.1 uncultured Desulfobacterales bacterium | reverse complement strand
CGCTGTTTTTATTATCGGGCGCTGGGTCGCAAAGTTGGTCCACAGGATAGTAGACAAGGTCATGGAAAAGCGTAAGGTGGACAAAACCGTGTCCACCTTTGTCGGGAACTTTGCCTACTATACACTGCTGGCTTTCTTCATCCTGGCGGCCCTCGGGCAACTGGGCATTCAGACCACCTCGTTCATCGCGGTGATCGGCGCCGCCGGCCTGGCTGTCGGCCTGGCCCTTCAGGGCTCTTTGTCCAACTTTGCCGCCGGGTTTCTCCTGCTCATCTTCAAGCCTTTTCGCGTGGGCGAATACATCGAGGGAGGCGGTACCGCAGGCACCGTGGAGAAGATTCAGCTCTTCACCACCCAGCTCAAGACCCCGGACAACAAAACGGTCATAGTTCCCAACTCCAACATGACCGGAGGAAACATCGTCAACTACTCCAGCAAGGGAACGCGCCGGGTGGATATGGTCTTCGGCATCAGCTACAGCGACGACATAGACCATGCCAGGACGATAATCCAAGAAATCATTTCTTCCGACGAACGTATCTTGAAAGACCCCGCCCCGGTGGTTGCAGTGTCGGAACTCGGCGACAGCAGCGTTGACTTCGTGGTGCGGCCCTGGGTCGAGTCGGCAAACTACTTTGCCGTTCTCTGGGATATGACCGAGAAGATCAAGAAGCGGTTCGACGAGGCCGGGGTGTCCATACCCTTCCCGCAGCGCGACGTGCATCTTTACGAACACAAGGCATAATGGTTTCCTTAACTGCATGTCCTACGATACGTGCTATGGAAAGGAGGGGGTCATGGCCGGGTCCAACTGTGCAGACTGCCGCCTTCGGGCAAAATACGACAAAAATCCCAGGTCCATCCTTGGAAGGATCTGGAGATGGCATACCGGATGGTGTCCCGGATGGAGGACCTATATCACATCTCTTCCCGAAGAGGAGCAGGACCTCTTACAGGAGCGTTACGGCCTAAAAGACCGGACATGACCTGGAGAGCGGTCGAAAACTCGTGATTCTTTTTGATTGTCTGTGAAAAGAGTTCCTTGCATCTTGACATGACCAAAATAGTGATTATTATTTTATCATCTTGCATATTTAGTTATTTCAATTAGTTATGCATATTGCCCTGAAAATTCCCCAGCTTTGCTCCGTGGCTCAATCATGCCGGCCGCGGATTGGTGACATTATCAAGACAGAGGAGGGTTGTGCAGATGAAGCTTAGACCGTTGAGCGACAGGGTGGTTGTACTCAGGATTGAAGAGGAACAGCAGACCTCCGGAGGTATTATTATTCCGGATACGGCAAAAGAGAAACCTCAGTATGGGAAGGTGATCGCGGTGGGGTCCGGCAAAATCGACGAGAACGGCAAGCGTCTTTCAATGGGGGTCAAGAAAAACGACCGGGTGCTCTTCGGGAAATACGCAGGAACCGAGGTAAAGATCGACGGGGTCGAACACCTGATAATGAGAGAAGACGATATTTTGGGCATCATCCAATAACGTGCGAGGAGGTTTCGTATCATGTCAGCAAAGGAAATCAAGTATGGCTCATCGGCCAGGGAAAAGATGCTCAAGGGTGTGGACACCCTGGCCGATGCAGTCAAGGTGACTCTGGGTCCGAAAGGCAGGAACGTGTTGATCGAAAAGTCATGGGGCTCCCCTAAGATGACCAAAGACGGGGTTACCGTGGCAAAAGAGATAGAGCTGGACGACAAGTTTGAAAACATGGGTGTCCAGATGGTAAAAGAGGTGGCCTCCAAGACGTCCGATGTAGCCGGGGACGGGACCACCACGGCCACTATTCTTGCCCAGAGCCTGTTCCGCGAGGGTTTTAAGATTGTGGCGGCCGGCGCCAACCCCATGGCCGTCAAGCGCGGCGTGGAAAAGGCCGTTGACGCCGTGGTCGATGAACTCAGAAAGCTCTCCAAGCCCACCAAGGAAAAAAAGGAGATCGCCCAGGTAGGAACCGTGTCCGCCAACAACGACGCCACCATCGGGGAGATCATCTCCGAGGCCATGGAGAAGGTAGGCAAGGAAGGCGTGATAACCGTTGAAGAGGCCAAGGGCATGGAGACCACGCTGGAAATCGTGGAAGGAATGCAGTTCGACCGCGGATATCTCAGCCCCTACTTCGTAACGGACCAGGAGAAGATGGAAGTTGTCATGGAGGATCCCTACATCCTTCTCCACGAAAAGAAGATCAGCGCCATGAAGGACCTGGTACCCCTGCTGGAACAGGTGGCAAAGAGCGGAAGGCCTCTCCTCATCATCTCAGAGGACGTGGAAGGCGAGGCACTGGCCACCCTGGTGGTGAACAAGCTCAGGGGGACCCTCAAGAGTGCAGCGGTCAAGGCGCCCGGCTTCGGCGACCGCCGCAAGGCCATGCTGGAAGACATGGCGATCCTCACCGGCGGGCAGGTGGTGAGCGAGGACCTGGGCGTGAAACTGGAGAACATCACCCTCAACGACCTGGGGACCGCCAAACGCCTGACCGTGGACAAGGACAACACCACCATCGTGGACGGCGGCGGGACACGAAAGGCCCTGGAGGGCCGCGTAAAGCAGATCCGGGCCCAGATCGATGAGACCACCAGCGACTATGACCGGGAAAAGCTGCAGGAACGTCTTGCCAAGCTTATCGGCGGGGTGGCGGTGATCAGTGTGGGAGCGGCCACCGAGGCGGAAATGAAGGAGAAGAAGGACCGCGTCGAGGACGCGCTCAACGCCACCCGGGCCGCCGTCGAAGAGGGCATCGTCCCGGGCGGAGGCGTGGCCCTGCTCCGTACCATCAAGGCCCTGGACAAGTTGAAGCTCCAAGGTGACGAGCAGTTGGGCGTCAACCTGATCCGTCGCGCCCTGGAGGAGCCGGTCCGGCAGATAGCCAACAACGCCGGGTTCGAGGGCTCCGTCGTGGTGCAGCATGTGATGGACGGCAAGGACGACTACGGCTTCAACGCTGAAACCGGGAAATACGAGAACCTGGTTGCCGCCGGCGTTCTGGATCCCACCAAGGTGACGCGCTTCGCGCTGCAGAATGCGGCGTCCGTTGCCGGGCTGCTCCTGACCACCGAGGCAATGGTGGCTGAGAAACCCGAGAAGAAGAAGGAACCGGCCATGCCGCCGGAAGACATGTACTAAGCCGTACCACCCAATGCGGGTCAAAGAGGCCGGGTGGGCGAAAGCCCCCCGGCCTTTCTCGCTGCTTCCCCCTCAACGGATCACGGATTTTTCCGTTGCGGCCATGCGGGTGACCAGCATCCTTTCCCGATCGAGCATCTCGTCGGCCAAAGGCTTGATCTCCGTAGTCCAGTAATCGCTCTGATATACCTCCTTGTAAAGCCGCTCGGCCTCCTGTTCGCTCTCAAAACGGCGGATCCAGATGTATAGATCCGGCTCATCCAGGGACACGAAGCCCCCCACGAAAACCATCCCCTTTGACACCTGAAAGGGTATGATCTTCTCTTCCATCAATTTGACCCAGCGATCACGCCACCCGTCCTTGATGCGGTACTGACGGAGCTCAAAAAACATAAGTGATTCCTCCTTGGCAATTTCGGCAATGCGTCACGATCAGGAAACGGCCCGCTCAAAGACCTCCAGCACCTTCTCCCGAACGGACTCCGGCGGCCGCAATGAACAGGGTTCCCGGTGTAGCACCTGAGTGTAGGTCTGGTCGCTGTTTCCAATCTCCCTGAGCAGGAGTCGCGGCGTTACCCTGGCATTCACTCGATAGTGGTCGTTTTCCCGGCCTGAAAACATCGACACGTTGAAACTGTAGAGATTCTCCTGGTCAAAATAGCTCAATGCGGCTGTAAGGCCTTCGAGAAAGGCGTCCCGCTCCCCGTCCTTCCATTCGAGCAGGGATCGGCAGTCCCTGAAGATGCACCACATGTCCGGAAGCGCACCCTGAGGGGCAAAGCTCAGGGTCCAGAATGTCGGACCGATTTCCATCAGGACCCGCTCACCTGATTCCTTCTCGGCATCCATATAGTCCTGCCAGAAGGTCCTGCCGTGTTTCAGGAAGTAGGAATGACTGCACTCCGCTTGAATGCTCGTTTGATAGGTGGGGGTTTCCCCGCAGTTCACCTGGAGATGGGGATGAACCATGCTGGATCCGGAGGGCGGCATGTAGTTCCAGTTGACGGAGAAATATTGGACCCCCGGATCATGCCGGGCGACCCTTTCGATGAAGGTGCGCACGGCCGAAAACCCGTCCCTTATGATCTCCGGGGTAAAACCTCCAGGAGCGATAAAGTGGTCATTTCCAAATATGCAGACCCCGGAGTACCGGTCCAGAGGCAGGAGGTTGGGGAAAAGCCGCGCGTCTCCCTCACGAACCCTTCCACCGGGGATGACCTCCTCCGGGTAGAGGGGCGTGGCCGTCTCAACGGATTCAGGGCAGAATGGGCAGCCCATCTCTTTTGATTTAATGACCAGTTCCTCGAAGTCGGGCCTCTCTATAGGACGGTAGGGCAGGTCAAAGACCCTTGTCGACAGTCCGGTGAGGGGATCGTAGCGTATCTCAAAGGGGATCTCATCCATTGAAAAGCCCTTGAAGGGGTTTTTCAGACGCATGTGGTCTTTGATTTTCATGAATTGAATGCTCATTTCCTTAGCTTTGACTCTCCTTTGTGTTTTGCTGTGCGTGTAAGCTCCCTGGGCGAGGTGAAAGGTTTTCCCCTGCTCTCTGCATAGGCGCAACATAGCGCCTGCGGCTCTCGAAAGCAAGTTCAGGACTCCGGGTCTTCCTTTACCGCCGCAACGGCTGATTTATTAGCAAGTGCCCATATTTTTCCACCTGCCAAGCTTGACAGGGAAGGCCAAATGATTAATTTTTATTCGAAGCCAACCTCCTGTAATCACTCAGGATGTCTTCACAGGT
The DNA here is from genome assembly GCA_964450535.1 of uncultured Desulfobacterales bacterium. Classification (GTDB taxonomy): domain Bacteria; phylum Desulfobacterota; class DSM-4660; order Desulfatiglandales; family HGW-15; genus JAIPEI01. The sequence continues at coordinate 2,272 of CAYVDE010000145.1, read as the reverse complement.
CCTTGTGTGTGCAAAAGGCGCTGCACTGAGCGTCTCATGCCCTTAACAGGGGCCAAACCAGAAAAAAGGAGGGACGAATCATGATCATCAGCAGATTGGGCAACTGGCCAGGTAGAGAGTGGTGGAGTCCTTTCGGCGAATTGGAAAGGATGAGGCAGGAAATGGACCGCCTCACCCAGGGTTTGTTCCGAGGAGTTCAGCGGCCCAGGCTGGCGGGCGTGTTTCCCCTGGTCAATCTCACCGAGGACAAGGACAGCTTCTTCCTTCGCGCCGAACTCCCGGGGGTTCAGGCGGACAACCTGGACATCTCGGCCACATCCAACTCCGTCACGATCTCCGGGGAACGCAAGATCCTGGATGAGAGCGACGGCACCAGATACCACCGCAGGGAGCGGGAAGGCGGGCGTTTCAGCCGTGTAGTGAGCCTGCCCGATCAGGTGGACGCGGAGAAGATCGAGGCGAGCTGCAGCAACGGCGTCTTGAGCGTCACGATTCCCAAGGCCGAGAAGAGCAAACCCAGGCAGATCAGCGTCAAGGCCTAGTGAGGCCGCGAAGAAGGGAGGGATAAATCATGACAGACACGAACAAGGCCCTTCAGGCAAGAGAAAAAGAAGAAGTGGCAACCCAGGCGGAACAGACGGTGCCAGGCCCCACGTTCACCCCGGCCGTGGACATCTTTGAAAATGAGAAGGCACTGACCGTGGTGGCGGACATGCCGGGAGTAAAGACAGAAGACCTGAGCATAGACCTGCACGAGAACATCCTTTCCTTTACAGGCGATGTGGTTGCGCCGGAAAAGGAGGGGGAACTGGATGTCTACAGGGAATATCGAACCGGCCGTTATGTGCGGGAGTTCACTCTGGGCGAATTGATAGACCAGAACAAGATCGATGCAGAGCTCAAGGACGGGGTTCTGCGAATCACCCTGCCCAAGGTGGAGGAAGCCAAACCCAGAAAGATCACGGTCAAAGCAACCTAGGAGACCCTGGCACCGGAGGCCCGCAGCCGTTGTGGCTGCGGGCTTTTATTTTCCGGCGCCGGAGCTGCGGATGGTGATGAACTTTGAGTATCGCACATCCATGTCATCTGGAGATACCCACCGGTGCTCTTCCTGGAACTCCTGCCAGATCAACACCAGGCCCTCTCTCAGGATGGAGATAGACTCCTCCTTGGAATCACCTGCGAACGACAGGAAATCATCCACGAATTCGCTTTCGAATTCACCTTCTCTGCTTCGGAGTTTTCCCAAAAACCGCTTGGCCTGGGATGGAGTCAGGGGGGAGAAGGAAGGACTCGCCTTCAATTTACGCCTCGCCCACAGGTTGAACAGGAGGGGTCGAAACGTCAACTCCGGTTCCTCGAGCACCTGCGGCCCGAGAGGGTAGATCTCAGTCAGCCGTGCCAGGAGGCCGTCAAGGACCATTAGCCTCCGAATGACAGTCAGGCACTCGGCCAGGTCGGAGAGCCACTCGAACTCACGTGTCTCTTCCCCTCCCCTCTGCCCGACAAAGAGCCGCGGCCGGGGTTCCATGATCCCGGCGAGAACGCCTCCCCAGTACTCGCCCCAGAAGCCGGGCTCGAGACCGCTTGATGCGAACCAGCTCCCTTTGAGCCACCTTTCAGCCTCCCACTTGACCTTCAAGGCCAGCCCGAATCCCACCCTGAAAAGAGAGAGCAGGCTGTGCCTTTCCAAGACCTGCTCCACAGCGGCCCGGTCTTTTCCGCACAAGCGCTCCAGCCCCAGGTTCACGTATGAGGATGCCTTTCGGCACACCTTTATAAGGGCGTCAAGGTCCGGCGACAGGGTCCTGTCGGCCGAGAGGATCTGGTTGCACAGGCCGGCGAACTCCAGGCGGACGCTATCCAGCAGCTCGGAGTCCGGAGTGGATGATACGGCCTCGGCGAGAAGGTTTCCGGCATCCGCGTGCTCCAGAGGGGCCGATGGGACCAGAGTGCCTTCGGCCTTCAAGACGTCCTGCCGGGGAAGGAACTCTACATGTTCGCGCTCCAGGCGCGAGGGATCCAGCGGGGCGTACACGGCCACCGCCTCCTCGTAGGGAAGGAAGCCGTGCTCGGCGAGCCGGACGTTCCTGAGGCGGTACATCTCCTCTTCCAGGTCCGCGGGCAGGACCCCTGCAAGCCCCAGAACCAGCGACTGGAACCGGAGGGAGTCCTCATCCGCCATCACCCGCAGAAGCCTCTCCATGGCCGGCCTCTGCTCGGGATCGACGCCGCGGAGATAATATACCCCGTCCAGGCTGAAAAACCCGTC
>CAYVDE010000144.1:0-7197 GCA_964450535.1 uncultured Desulfobacterales bacterium | reverse complement strand
GCGCGGCCGGCGCTTCGAGCAATTCGTCGTCAACCAGATGACGGCCGCGATACACTACAACCGGCTGGATTACACCCTCCATTACTGGCGTACCAACCACGGGGCTAAAGTGGATCTGCTCGTGTGCCGGGGGAAGCGCATCCTTTTCGCGGTTGAAATCAAGTCATCCAGGCACATCTCAAAGGAATCCCTGTCCGGTCTTAGGAGTTTCATGCAGGACAACCCGGGTGTACCCGCCTATGTTGTGGGCATCGATCAGAAGAGAAGACAAATCGCCGATGGGCTCACGGTCATGGACTGGCAGGATTTCATCCCGGAGTTCCTGGGCTGAGAGTACGCACGTAATGCAGACAGGCAAGGCCTTTCTGGTACGCCATTCCCTCAAAGGTGTTCGAGTTTATGACCTGCTCGACACGTCGATCTACCCGGCCTTCAGCCGTTTCCTGAATGTGGCCGGGCTGTGCAACGCAAAGGCCCTCAATTTCAGCAAGGTTTCAAAATGACGCCCAGGTCCCGCGAACCACGGTTTACGAGAAAGCCTCCGCCGGCACATCCGCTACAAAATCGCCGTCGCCCAGGATGGGTTCATCGGTCCCCATGTCTGCTCATATTCCGGAACACTGGAAAATGGTCTTGACAATTTTCCATATGTATGGAAAATGGGCTAAGGTGTTTCAGTGTTTGTTGAGAGGAGAGGGGCTATGGAGCGTTTGCTCGGCAAGTATGTCTTCGATCCTGAAATGACGGCCCGTAAGATGATTTTTGTTACAGGCCCGCGGCAGGTTGGAAAGACCACTTTCGCTCAGGAGTGGCTCGAAGAAAAAGGGTTCGCGGACATGTACTTCAACTGGGATGACCCCGGAGTGGCGGCCGAATACAAACGAAACCCTCTCTGTTTCAAGAATGCCCTTGATGAGCGGTTCGGTGACAAAAGGGTTCCGATGGTCTTCGATGAAATACACCGGCACAGGGAATGGAAGAGCATTCTGAAGGGCATTTATGATGTAAACAGACAAAAGATGCAGCTCATGATCACAGGTTCCGCAAGATTTGCATTTTTTCAGAGATCCGGAGATTCTCTTCTGGGAAGATATTTCTCGTATCGAATGTTTCCATTGGGACTCCCGGAGTCGACAGGCGACTTCTCAAGTCTCATCCAAGACGATACCGATTTGTCCGACGGGGCTGCATTCGCAGCCAGGGCGAGAGAAATCCGCTCCCAGGGCGCGGATGAGGCCCTTTCGTTGCTCTTGAAATTCGGTGGGTTTCCGGAGCCGTTCCTCAAGGCCAGCGAGAGATTTCACAGGAGGTGGCAGAGGGATTACAAGACCCTGCTTACGCGAGAAGATGCCCGCGATCTTACAAAAATCTCGGATATCAAAGGCCTGGAAACCCTGGTCGAACTCTTGCCTTCGAAAGTTGGTTCATTGTTCAGCATTCCCTCCCTTTGTGAGGACCTGGGCAGAAAATACGACACCATAAGGAACTGGGTGGATATCCTGACCGGCCTATACCTTGTATTCACCTTGCGTCCCTGGCACAAGAAACTTACGAGGGCCATCAAAAAAGAGAAGAAGCTCTATTTCGTGGATTGGTCCATTTTGACTGGACCCGGAGCGGTGTTTGAGAACATGATCGCCGTCAGCCTCGAACGATTGGCCGCCCGGCTGACGGAAACGGGTATGGGGGATTTTGAAATCCGCTATATTCGTGACCGGGAAAAACGTGAAGTGGATTTTGTCCTGGTGAAGAACAATAAGCCCGTGTGCCTTTTTGAGGCCAAAACGAGCGACAGGGGAATCAGTAGATCAGCGCGATACTATGCGATGAAGCTTTCCGTCCCTTTGTACCAGATCACCCATCAGGCGGAGAAGGTGGAAGCCTTTCCTGGAAACTGCTTTGTCATTCCCGCACAAAACTTCCTCTTGCTTGTATAGGGAGAGGGGACAAACGCCCTTTATTTGATGGCAATCTGTTCGCCTCTTTTGGCGGCGATGCCGGCATTCGGTACCGAAATCTTGAAAGCGTTGGCCACGCCGGTCATAGTCAGGCCGAGTTCCGGCCTTCCCCTTATCGATTCCCGCCCTCAAATATTTCTCATAGGCGGGCCCGGCCTTAAACTCCCAGGTGTCGAACAACGAAATCACATAATCTACAGCCTGCCGGCCGCGATCTTTGTGACTGAGGGCACTGTGGCCTGGATACTACGCAAGCTCCTTTATATGGGCCACGATACCGGCCCACAATGGATTCAAGTGGATGTAACGAATCAGCTCCTTAAATATAGATATCTTCCTGGCAGAGGATTGACTTGTACCTATTCTGGAAAAGCTGCCGGTTCGGTCATGCCTCCGGTTGAACCGTTATGCACCAATTGTGGACCGTATAGGTTATGCGGTTCAACCGGCGGAATATCGTCCGGCCTTACGACAAGCGCTGATGAACTGCGTTTATGAGTATTCTGAAGTTCTGTTCGCGATAGTAAATACGCTTTTCAGGCTCCAATAAGGACCCCAACTTGGAACTGTAGTCGGTTTTTGAAAAACTATTAATACGTTGAAGTAACCTTTCGGGTACATCCACGCCGGCTGGGAGCGGGATGCCTCGCTTCACCATGAACTCCATGTCGTAGGCATCCCTGATTTCCGCACGATCAAGCAAGGCGCGGGTTTTCAGAATCATCATCTGGTTGAGGGTCATGGCGCGCAGCAATACCTGGCGATTTGAATGGGGTGAGTATGCGATGGCCGGTTCGGTGTCCGGCCGGCCCGGATCCTTTCGGATCTCTATTTTGAGGCTTCGCGGGTAAGAGGGGCTCCCCAGCTCAAACAGCAGGGAGTAGTGCTTGGATGCCGTATCTCTTAGCGTGTAGAAGCGGGCAAGGTGTGTCTTTAACTCAGCAAAGAGTGTTTCGGCACGCAACGGATCCACAAGCCAAAAATCAAGATCCACGGAATAGCGATCCAGGCCGTGACATAGGCGGAGCATGGTTCCGCCACCGAACGTGAGAGCCTGCAGAAGACGCATGCTGTTCAAGCGGTCAAGGACTTCCATTTCAAACTGTTCCTGGGCAATCAGATTTTGCATTTTTCCGCTATCTTGCGTTTGAATTGGTTTGGAAAAGGGACTATCCACTCTCTCATTCTGTCTTTATCCATTTTATCGAAGCTGACGGCATCCCAGTCCGTTGCATTGACCCCGCGAACTTCAAGATAAGCGGAATCCAGAACCGCCTTTTCAGGTGCTGCGACGAAAATCCCGTCAATACGTTCGTACCCGAAGTAAAGGCGGTCATTGAGCTTATGATAGAGAAATGTTACGCCAAGGGGTGCAAAGCTGTTGGAACGGCGGGTTGTGACACACTCATACCAGTTTCTTTGGACTTGGGTTGTCAGTCCGTGATACTCCAAGGCAGTGGTGAAGGATATGTATGATGGGACCTGAAGGAAGTTTGCGAGCTTGAGAAAATTCAAAAAGCCGTAGCGATTCCAGGTATCGGCGTGTACGTAGAAGTCTCTCTTGACTCTGATAAAATAGCCCCTTTGAACGTAGCGGCTGCACAGAACATATGCCGAAGCCAAACCGGAACCTTTCGCAGCAGCTACGTCCTGAACGGTAAAGAAGGGCTTGTTTTTAAGCAAGGCAAGATCCGTCGCCAAACCAGTGCACCTCAGGAATAGTTTCTTAACATATTTGTTAAGTTTATGTCCCTGCTCTATTGATGTCAACCCCCAGGTGTAGGGACGCCCTTTAGGTGTAGGGACGCCCTTTATATTTTTATATTCGTAGTGGGCGTATCAAGTAGATCCATAAGAGAGTACCCGCGTTCGATGGCAATCTGTTCGCCTCTTTTGGCGGCGGCTTTCCTTCAGTCGCCGGCAACGGCTTTGAGCCGACCCTTTGCAGTGACTCATGGAACCGGGCCCAGGTTCAACGGGAGATCCCTTTGGGTGCACCGTCAGCTTCGGCAAGACGCTCTCTTTACAAGATTGTCGATCCTTTTTGCCGGTAATGCTTCAGGGTTGTGGCGTCCAGGCGCGGGTTTCTTGCAGAGTCACTCCCAAAAGCTCTGGGGGCAGGCCAAGTGTCATCTTCCCGGGGAGTCTGGACAACCCCATTTGACCTCAAGGATCGATCCAATGAGCTGGATGGGCACTCGCTAGGCACGGGATTTTTCTGTGGGAGGCCGGTGAGGCGTCTGTGCAGGAGCTGGATTTGAAGGTGTAGATAAGGAGAGCAAGAAATCCTCTATGTGGATGTGTTCGATCCCTTGGTAGGTTCCGCCTGCGGCCTCATCCATGGAAACGACCATTTTCGGGAAACCGTCCCGGATTTTCAGGAGGTTTCCGAATTCCCTGTCCCTGACCGAGTCGTCCGAGATCATGTAGGCCACCTGCACGTAAATGCGCTCCCCATATTTTTCACATACGAAGTCCACTTCCCGCTTTCCGAGTTGCCCTACTGTTACATCGTATCCAGCGGCCATGAGATGGACGAATACCAGATTTTCCAGGATCTTGTTGATATCGGTGGCCTTGAACCCAACCAAGGCGTGCCGGATGCCCAAGTCCTCGAAATAGTACTTTTCTCCAATCTCAAAGACCTGTTTGCCCAGAAGGTCATATCGAGGTGCACGCAGGACCAACATGGCATTGGTCAAATAAGAGAGGTAGTCGATGACCAGGTTATGAGAGACCTTTATCTTCTGGGACTTGAGGTATTGGCTGATCTTCCTGGCGGTGACCATGCCCCCGACATTCTCGGCCAGAAATCGGGTCAATCTCTGCAGAAAGGAGACATTCCGAATATCATACCGGCCAACAATATCCTTGAGCAGGATCGCATCGGAGATATTCCTGAGATACTCAAACACCACATCTTCTTCCAACTGCAGGTTCCTCAAATAAGGCAGTCCGCCGAATTTCATAAAGGCCCTCAAGCTTTCGCTACCCCTGTCCAATTTGTGAAACTGCAAGAATTCATTATAGGTCAGCCCGTAAATCTTTATTTCGACGTAACGGCCGGATAGATGGGTTGCAAGCTCACCTGAAAGGAGCTTGGCATTGCTGCCTGTTGCATAGATGTCCGCATTGCCTTCGGCCTGCAGGCTTCTGAGAGCCCGCTCAAAGTCTTCAATCTCCTGCAATTCATCAATGAACAGATACAATCGGCGGTCAGGGTCGCGCCGGCTCTCTACATAATCCAGAAGATCTTCCGCTTGGCGCACCGAGGCAAATTCATGGAGCTCCTTGTTCACGTAGATTTGCAGTCCATCCGGGTCTATCTCCGAGATGCGATCCATAATCTGAAAAAGCATATAGCTCTTCCCCACACGCCGCTGCCCCACCAGGATTTTCATAATATCTTTACCTATATAGGGCGTGATGCGCTGCAGGTAGAATGGGCGCTCGATATATTGTGGGGTATGCATGTCTTCCGCCTCCTTTTTGGCAGATATGATTAATGAAGTGTCCAATTGTAGGCTGAATGTTGATTGTAGTCAACAAAAAGGTGTAAGAGGGGACGCCCTTTATATTTTTATATTCGTAGTGGACGTATCAAGCACCTCAAAGGTGTTCGAGTTTATGACCTGCTCGACACATCGATCTACCTGGCCCTAAGCCGCAATCCCGGTCGTATTGCCGAGGAGCTTACCCCCAGGGACCGGAAGGATGTCCCCTGGATCACTGGATGAGCGCTGCGTGGGAACGAAAGCGACGTTCAACAAAACAGCCAGTGCGCGGGAATCGACCAGATGTTGTGGTGCAGTTTTTCGATCTTTTCAGTCTGATTGACAAGGATTCCGAGGGTTTCAGGGGTATTTTCAATACATTTTTTCAGGTGACGCACATCCGCATGGCCGGCAAAACGGCCCATTTTGACCTCCAGGAAAAAGGTCGTTCGCGCTTCCTGATTGGAGACCACGGCGTCGGCTTCCACGCCTGTGGAGGTCCGAACGAAGAAAAGCCCTTTTTCCATGCTGTCGATGGAAAGCTCCTTGTAGAACTCTGCAAGGACCGTGTTTTCAAAAAAAATTCCTGACTCAGGACGAAAATCATTTGCAACGGACCGTAGCAATCCTGTGTCGGTGAAGTACCATTTGGGCATTTTCATCATGCGTTTCCCTATGTTGGCATGTCCTGGAACAAGGGGCCAGGCGACAAACAGCTGTCGGTAATATCCCAGGAAGCGGCGTATTGTGTCGGCGGACAGGCCGCAATCCCGGGCCATTTCACTGATGTTCAGCAGGCCGCCGACCCTGCCGGCAAAAAGCTGTTCAAATCGCTCAAAGGATTCGGGACTGCGAAGGTCCACCAGCTCTCTCAAGTCCGTTTCCAGGTAAGTTTGATGGTAGCTTTTCAACCAGTCCCTGCGGTCCTGGGGGTTTTTTCTTGACAGGAATTCCGGGAAACCTCCGTAGACGGAAAAATCCTGAAATGCTGCGGCAAGCCGGGTGTTTTCATCAACAGGCATGTAGGATTGTTCAATCATGACCTGAGCTTCCCGCAGGGATCCGGTTTGCATGAGTCTGGAGAACAAGCATGGGCCGGAACTCTGGTTCATCTCGGCAAAGGAAAGGGGAAAAAGCTTGTGCAGCATGACACGGCCCGCCAGGGATTCCTTTATCTGACGGTTTAAAAGCAGGTGGTTGGAGCCAAGGATCAGGAACCGGCCTTTGCGGTCAGGATCGGCATCAACATGGATCTGGATAAGCTCCAGAAGGGATGGGACCATCTGGACCTCATCCAGAACAATCAGGTGTTCGTCATGGTGTTCAAACTCCTGACGTGCGTTGGCGAGAAGGGCTCGTCTGACATCGGGATCTTTGAGATTGTAGTGCTGAACAGGGCGATCGCATTCGAGCAGATGTCTGACAAGGGTTGTCTTGCCTGCCTGGCGGGGTCCCATGATGGCAACCACCCTGTCCGTAGTCAGTGAGTGCTGGATTTTTTCGGTCAATCGCCTGGGAACAATCAGCATGATGCGCATCTCCCGCCCATGGGTTTTGGATGCCTAAATAGTGCTCATCCAGAAACGCCTATATCACGTCATGCCGGAACCCGGATCGTGGTCCGGGGCAGGCTTTGATCCGGCATCCAGAAGTTATTGAAATCGCTGGATTCCGGCTTTCGCCGGAATGACGGCCCGGGCCAGAAATCGGGGTTTCTGGATTGGGACTAAATAGCGATTCAAAGT
>CAYVDE010000143.1:0-7384 GCA_964450535.1 uncultured Desulfobacterales bacterium | reverse complement strand
AGGAACAGCAGGACCACGACAATGGCGCGAGTCCAGAATACAGAAAAATCGAAATACTCGGCAAACCCCCTGCACACACCCAGGATCGCCCCCCTGCGTGAGCGGTAGAGCCCGCCGCGAAAAGTCTTATCAAGTCGTTTCATTATCTTCTGTCCTTTCCTTCCCGTTCCATCAGGATGGTTTCCAGGGCCTCTACGCGTGTTTCCATCCTGTTGAGGCCTTCGTAGATTTCCTGAATTATCCTGGCTTGTTCGGCCTCGGCGCGCCCGCCTTTTGAAGAAATCCCGCCTTTGATAATCTTTATGCCCAACAATACCGTGCTTCCGATTATGGCCAGGACAAGGATGACACCGCTGAAAATGATTGAGAGAACGAACGCGCCGTGCATTACAGATCCTCACTGAGTCCGGGTTGAAATGGGCTGGTGCTTGTCTTTATAACACCGGCGGTACAATTATAAAAAGGCAAAAACCCCTTGTTTCCCGCGCTATCATTTCTATTTTGAAGGGGCCTCTTCCCTTCTTGAAAGAGAGGACTTCAAGGATTCGAGCTCTCTTTCAATATCCTCGTCCACTGTGAGCTTACCGAACTCCTGCTCCAGTGAGGTGCTTCGCCCGAAGTTGACCAGGTCGGCCTCCGCCTCCATTCTCACGATCCTCTGTTCAAAGGCCTCGAACCTGCGCACGGCATCCATGCTGTCGGCCCGGCGGATCTCTTTTTCAGCCTCTTTCTTCTTGGCGGCATGGACATGGCGTTGAATGAGAACCCGCTGCTTTTCCCGCGCTGTTGCGAGGCGTTCTTCAAGCCGCCTGATGTCTTCCTGATATTGATCGGTAAGTGCGCGGCATTCGTCAGCGTCGTTTTCAAGGCCGATCAGGCGTTCCCTGTAGCGCTTCTTTTCTGCGAGCGCCTCACGGGCAAGGTCATCCCGGCCCTTCTTAACTGCCAGTGTCGCACGGTCTTCCCACTGTTTTTCCTTTTTCTCTGCTTCTTCAAGCAGTCTTTCAGCTTTTCTGGCCTCAGCCATGGACCCTGCGCAAGAGGCCTTGAGCTCCACCAGTGTATCCTCCATTTCCCGGATCATGAGGCGGATCAGCTTTTCCGGATCTTCCGCCCTGTCGAGCATGGCGTTCATGTTGGCGCTTATAATGTCCCTGAATCTTGTAAAGATGCCCATGTCTAACCCTCCCGAAAGTGTTGAATGGTTTTTTATGCAAAATTTGACCAAAAGCAGAAGGCATTAATTGTGCCAAATGAAAAAAATTCTCAAACAGCCGGGAAAACAGGTAGTTACTCCCTTGACACAAAAGGGGCTTGTTGGTAAAATACATTATTTTTTAATGAATAATACCAAAAATAGGCGATATGGACCAGTCGCAGGAAATGCTGGATAACCAGGATGACCGTCATGGGGATCATGCCATCAGGCTTCCCGAGGCCATAGGGCAGTCAGAGGCCTTTCTTGATTTTAGAGAGAGGCTGTCTAGGGCGGCCGCAGTGGACCGGCCTGTCCTGATCGTCGGCGAAAGGGGCACGGGCAAGGAGCTGGCCGCGGCAAGGCTGCACTATCTTTCGAGCCGTTGGCAGGGGCCCCTTGTGGCTTTGAACTGTGCGGCCCTTGCGTCTTCCCTCATAGAATCCGAGCTTTTCGGTTATGAGCGGGGCGCGTTCACCGGAGCCGAGGCGCGGCGGACGGGGCGTTTTGAGGCGGCGGACAGCGGGACCCTGTTCCTTGATGAGATAGGGTCCATTCCGCTGGAGGTGCAGGAAAAGATACTCCGGGTGGTTGAATATGGCGGCTTTGAAAGGGTCGGCAGCTCCAGGTCCATTGAGGTTGATGTGCGGATAATCGGGGCCACAAACGCCGACCTTCCCGCCATGGCGGATAAAGGGACTTTTAAACGGGACCTCCTTGACAGGCTATCATTCGAGGTCATTTCTCTGCCGCCTCTTCGCGAGAGGCATGAAGATATCCGCATCCTTGCCGGACATTTCGCAGCCAGGATGTCCATGGAACTGGGGAGGGAAGAGGCGGCGGCATTCAGTGAAAAGGCCATGGAGGCGCTGGAGCACTATTCATGGCCTGGAAATATACGAGAACTGAAGAATGTTGTGGAACGCGCCGTCTACCGCACAGATTCTTCCCTGATAACCGAGATCGTGTTCGATCCATTTGAGATTTCGCCCGGACAATCAGAACCGCCGGAAAAGGAAATCGCTGCTGGAGTATCAAAAAAGGAAGAAGACTTTTGGGCCCCTTTTTTTAATATGCCCCTTAGAGATGCCGTCCGTGACCTCGAGATTCGCATGATTCAAAGGGCCCTCGATCGAACCAGGTATAATCAGAGACGGGCGGCTGGCATGCTTGGTATCACCTATAATCAGTTTCGGGGGCTTTACAGAAAGTATAAAGGCAAGGGATTGGGTTAATACCTCGAATTCCTAAAGTTTTGCCTTAAGTTCCCGGAATTTGCACGGCGTCAAAATCCTTGCCTGCCGCTGTCGGAATTTGAACGCTCCGCCCATCCCTTTTGAGGATTCTTAAACCCTTTCGGTTGAACGACCTTTCTATGTCTACCCTTTTTCAGGCCTTTATTGGTGGTGCCCGGTTAATCACGGATTGATGCGGCTCCGGAGTCCACACTCCCTGGCATGGATTCTGCAAATTATGAGGCTTATTTCAAATCTCTCCGAGGCCTCCCACCAGATCACCTCCGCCTCGGAGCAGATTTCCGCGTCCGGACAGTCGCTGGCGGAGGGGGCCTCGGAGCAGGCTGCATCCATTGAGGAGACGTCTTCCTCAGCCTCCGAGGAGCAATCCCGCGCAATCGACCATATCAGCAAGGCGGTCGCGGAGATGGACAAGGTGACCCAGCACAACGCAGCGACCGCTGAGGAGTCGGCTAGCGCGGCTGAAGAAATGACCGCCCAGGCCAGGGAGATGGCCTTCATCGTTGATGACCTGCTCGCGCTCACAGGAGGCGGGGCTTCAGAGGGGAAAACCGCAAACCGTGAAGGCAATGGGCGGGAGATGCCGTTCCAATCAAGGAGCGGATCCGAGCCTGCAGGCAGGCACGCCGTTCAGACCGCTACGGACCGGGCGGGAAATAGAGGGGTTTTCCATGGCCTGCGAAAAAAGCACTCGGAAATCAGCCCGGATGAGGTCCTTCAGATGGAGGAAGACTTCAAGTCCTTTTAGTCGGAACACCTAAGACACGCATGGATACAGGCGGTCGCCGATTAAGGGGACACCGTGTTAAGTTGCCTCCTTTAACCTATATCAGAAAAATCGCCTATTGATGCTTGACGACTATTCCGGGAATCTGAGAGATCAAAGTCATTATGGTGTCCCAGGAATATCGCGCGGAATTGCGGAACTTTAATGCTTTGGTTTCGCAATCCCGATTCAATATGGTAGAAATACTGTGAACTCATGAGTAAGAGGGCCTCCGGTCCCCAATGGTATACTGGTTCCAGCGGGGGCGGGGCGGGCTGATAACACATGCCGTTAAATAAGGAGGGCTGCCATGACTACCGAAACCATAGTGCATGTCTTAGTGGTGGGTGCCGTTTTTGGTGCGGGCCTGCTGTTGAGCGGGCCGCTCTCCGCCGGAGGGGGGTCCGGCGTGTCCAGGGTCGCGGATTGCATTCACTGGTTCGGCCATGATGCCATGCGCATAGATGCGGGCGAACCGGTGATCTACATTGATCCATGGCAGGTCGGTGACCAGCCAAAGAAGGCCGATCTCGTTCTGATAACCCATGATCACCACGATCACTGTTCTTTAGAGGATGTGGAGGCGGTTTACAAAGACGGAACGGAGATCGTCACCATTGCCGCGGCGGCAAAGAAGCTCCCCGGGAAGACGGTTCACACGGTTGGTCCCGGGGACGCCGTTACGGTGAAAGGCATTGCTGTCGAGGCCGTACCCGCTTACAACATCAACAAGTTCCGCAGCCCTGGTGTTCCGTTTCATCCGAGGGATGCCGGGCATGTGGGATTTATTGTCACTGTGGACGGGGTGCGCGTCTATCATGCGGGCGACACCGACTGCATCCCGGAGATGAAGGACATCAAGGCGGACATTGCGTTGGTTCCTGTAAGCGGGACATACGTTATGACGGTGGATGAGGCCCTGGAGGCCGTAAAGATCATCAACCCGCGGCTTGCCATACCCATGCATGTGGGCCGCGGTATAGGTTCAATGGAGGACGCCCGGCGCTTCAAGGAGGTTTCGCCCGTGCCTGCCCGTGTACTGGAGATGGAGCAATGACCTTTCCGGGGTGCTGTTTTTACAGCTTTTCCTTTGTCATGCGATTCGGTTTTCCCCGATGAAGGTCACCTTCGCAGGACCGCTTTTCAGGCGGGGCAGGTGGCCCTGGAATACGGCTACGCCGAAAGGGTGGATTTGTGTAAGAGTGTCAGTGTGTACGACTATCCGGCTGGAAACAGGCGGCGTTTTTGCCTGGGCCGGGCCGGCTCTTCGGTTAGATAAAAAGCAAGGGACGTGTCATCTTTTCAAAGGCATGGAAGGCTAGGTTAAGGCCATGAAAAGGGATCATAAGGGCTTTTACAGGCAAGGGAGCGGCACCCGGCCCCGGGCAGGGTCGATGCGGTGCTTTACAATATGATAAAAAGGCGGACAGGGATTTCATGCACAGCTCGGGCAGAGTGGTATGCCGAGCCCGTTATTTTAAGACATCAAGGCCGTGTTAGTGAAAGAGCGAATCGAACGGACTCTCCCAGTGCCTGGACGGTGTAAGGCTTTTGCAGGAATATCCCGGCCCCCAGGTTCAGGGCCTGCTTGACCCTAAGGTGGAAAACACGCCCATGCCCACGGTCAGGTTCACCACCTCGTTGAAACCTATGATGGTGATGGCCCGGGATATGGTTTCCACCTCCCGGATCAGGCCGTAGTAGGCGGAATTGGCCATGCGAAGTACCTTGTTTGAGATGGCCTGGTCCTTCTCCACAAAAGAGGCCAGGTCGCTGGCGGATGAACGCTCGTCGGCCGTAACGCGGAGGATGTTGCTCACCACTATCGGAAGCGTGGGTATCTGGGTTTTTCTGCTCCGGATGATTTCAATTATAGTCTCACGGCTCTTCAAAATAAAGCCCCTGGCCGGCCCAATAGCCGGATCGGTGGCCGGGTTGTCAAGAGATCCTGCGATCCAGCTCAGTACGCACGGCGCGTCCCAGCATCTCCACGCTGTAGGGCTTTTTCAAGTAAGCGCTTACTCCGAGTCTCTGCGCCTCCCGCACGCGGTTGGTCTCCGAATACCCGCTCACAATAATAGCCTTCTGCCCGGGGCGTAACGCCAGGATCTCGCGATAGGTGTCGAGACCGTCCATGCCGGGCTCCATCACCATGTCCAGAATTACCAGGTCCGCCGCCTGTTCTTTCAAATAGCTTACGGCCGCCTCGCCGCTTTCAAGGATAACGGGCCGGTAATTCAGGCGATTAAGAATCCCCTCTGCAAGGACTCTTTGCTCGTGTATGTCATCCACCACGAGCACGGTCTCGCCCCGACCCATGATGCTCGGCTCTGCTGTCTCTTCCAACGCCGGTGACCGGCCCTGTTCCATTGCGGCGGGAAGAAAGAGGGTGAAGGTGGTGCCGGCTTGCCCTCGGGCCTGGACATCCACAAAACCCCCATGATTCTTGACAATTCCCCACACCACGGGCAGGCCCAGGCCGGTTCCCGGCCGATTCAACGCTTTTTTTGTGTAGAAGGGTTCAAATACCTGCTCCATTTGATCTCGTTTCAGGGCCGGTCCCTCATCGGACACCCGGACGAGCACATAGTCGCCGGGCCTCACAGGCTCATACCCCACATATTCCGTGGCCAGGTTGGCAGGTTCCGTCTTTATTCGAAGCGTTCCTCCATCGGGCATGGTCTGGAACCCGTAATATACAAGGCCTTCCAGGGCCCTGGTGAGATGTTCTTCCGAGCCGGGCACAGGGGGGAGTTGTTTTTCGAGCGAAAGTTCAACCCTGATGTTCGGGTGGCGGGCTATCAGCTCCCTGTGCCCGCGTCCATCCAGGTACTTCCGGATAATCAGGCCAATGTCGAGGATTTCGGAGCCTGAAACCACCCGCCGCGACAAGAGGAGCATGTCCTGGACGATCTCGGCGGCCTTTTCTCCGGATTGCTTGATGGTTTCGACGGGCCTTCGCAGCGGACTGTCCGGCGGAAGATCCATGAGGATCAGTTCGGGGTAGCTCACTATCCCAGAAAGTATGTTGTTCAACTCGTGAGCCACGCCGCCGGCAAGGCTGCCTATGGCCTCCATCCTTCCGGCCCGTTCGAGACGGGATGCCAGGAGTTCCTTCTCTTTTCGCTCGGCCCTCAATTCCGTAATGTCGTTTCCGATGGCAAGGACTTCCCGCAGGGTCCCGTCTTCTTCAAAAAGGGGCCGGTAGGTCCAGGCGATCCATATCTCCTTTCCGCTCCGGTGCAGGTTCCGCGATTCCGTGACCAGCCTCTCCGTAGGGTCGAGCTTCAGGCGGGAGATCAGACGGTCCAGGGCCCGGCGGACCTTGTCTTCATCCGGAAGGATGGTGCCGGCTACGTGTTTTCCCATGATCTCTTCTTCGGTGAGTCCGAAAAGCTCACGAGCGAATCGGTTGATGAAGATTACCCGCCCCTGGGGATCACATCGCAGGATAACGCTGTTTGCCCCCTGCACGAGCTCACGAAAGTTTCTCTCACTTACCTCCAGCTTTCTGTAGCCCCTGGCGTTGGCGATGCTGACGGCGGTGTGGGAGGCCACACCCTCGATAAGGGTGAGGTCACTCCTGGTCAGGGGCCACACGGAAGAGGCATGGTGGAAAATCATCATGCCGAAGGTGTCGAGTTCGTAAACAAGCGGCGCAAGGATGCAACTGCTGATCCCGAGCCGTGTTAATAGCTCCGCCAGTTCGGGATATAGGTTTTCGGACAGGCTCTCCGGCGTGTCCAGGATAATCGGTGATCGGTCCTTTATGTCCGTGATGACGGGCTCGCCGGGAGATTTTGCTTGAAGGGATATTTGAAGCCCCTTGAAAAGTGATTCTTCTTCCTCCCGGTACCCGTAACCGCCGGAATATGTGAGGAGTGTTTCACCTTCACGCACAAGCAGGATCATTGCCCGTTTGAAGTTCAGTCGTCTTTCCATGGCGGCCAGGATGGCGCGGATCATCCCGTCTTCATCACGAATTGTCGACGCAGCCGCCCCGATTTCCTGGAACAGCCGGGCATGGGTGGTGCGTGTCCTCATCTCCTCGATCCTGCCCCTGGCCGCTTCACCCTGCACTCGAAGGTTTCGGGCCAAAGTCTTTTTTTCGA
Source organism: uncultured Desulfobacterales bacterium (assembly GCA_964450535.1). Classification (GTDB taxonomy): domain Bacteria; phylum Desulfobacterota; class DSM-4660; order Desulfatiglandales; family HGW-15; genus JAIPEI01. The sequence goes on along the minus strand of CAYVDE010000143.1, from coordinate 55 downwards.
GGCGCTCCGCCGTCCAGGCGAGGGCTGTGATGAGCAAACCGCCAGCCAGGGCCAG
>CAYVDE010000142.1:0-7439 GCA_964450535.1 uncultured Desulfobacterales bacterium | reverse complement strand
GGGCTCGTGCCCGCGATTCAATAATCCCACTTCCACTTCACCTCCACTCCTCCTGCAGCATCAGCGCCAACCTCGGTCTGAACGGTGATTCTGGGCGTGACTTCGTACTCCACGGAGACCTTTCCCTTATCGGTCCCCAGGCCTTTTTCCACCGTCACATAGGCATCCTCGGTTACGTACCTGCCCACGCTCAGGGCGGTGGATCCTTCCGTATCGTCCGACTGCACCAACTCGACTCGATCCAGCCCGACCGCCCTCTGGGCCCGATCCACCAATTCGAAAGTCTTGCCGCCGGCCAGGGAGTCCATGGCGCGCGCCAGCGTCAAGGCCTGTATAGGCGTTATGGTAGTGAGGCTTCGCCCGAAGAGCAGCCGGGCCATTACCTCGTCCTGGGGCATGGGAGGGTCTGAGGTGACAGTGACACTGAGCGTGGAAGGCCTTCCGGAGAGGATGACCCTGCCGGTCATGCCGGCCTTGCGGCGCTCGGCCGTGACATCCATAAAAGGCTCGGGTGGATGGGACCCGTCCAGAAACACGCTGCCCGAGGCCAGGGAAAACCTCTCCCCGAAAAAGTCGTAGTGGCCCCTGACAATATTCAAATCTCCCCTGATCACCGGATGGGCCGCGGTCCCGCCGGCGTGAAGCGCTCCCTTCCATTCCGAGTCCAACCCGCGTCCTCGGACATATGTTCGCCCCGGGATCTCAATATCGAGATTCAATCCAAGCCCAAACCCGCTGGAAGACTCAGGCGCAGCCTCTCCAAGCCTCGGCTCCAGGGCCGGGTCTTCGGCCGGAGTTTCGTTGACTTCAACCACCTCGAGTTCTTGAATTTTCGGGGGCATCCGGTCCGGTATTCGCACCTCGGCGGATGCCACTCGAATAACCCCCGAGAGGTCTGCCTCACGGGTGGACCCTGAGATCTTGATGTCGCCTCCGGCCACCGCCCTGAGCTCGTCCAACCGCACCAGGTGGAAGGCATTCATTCTGAGACGGCCCTCGAGCGGCATTCCTTCCTCGGCCAAGAGCCATAGAACTCCCTCGGCATCTATCTCCCCCCCGCTCCCATCCACCGCCCGGGCATGCTTCAGAGTCAATTCATCTTGGCTCATGCTGACATGGGCTTCCACCTCTTGGAAGATGCTCCCGCTTCGAAGGACCTCACAAGTCCCGTTATGGAGATGGAGATCGCCCTGCGCCACCGGGGAGGCCGCACTCCCGGACAAGGACACATCAGCCACGAGCCGGCCGGACAAGCGCAGGCCGTCCATGGAAAACCAGAGCGGAAGGGGCGCCAGATCCAGATCCGCCTCAACGTGGCCCTTGACTTCCCCATGTCTGGGGAAATCCATGGACATGGGGGATATGCTCACATTCGCCGGCGCCGCCAGAAAGGCTTTCATCGGGCTGGACGCCCCTTCAGCCAATGCCAGGTGGACCTCCATTCGCCCATCTCCCAAGGATATTGAGGAAGAGACGCCTAATTGGGGCATCTGTCTCAAGGCAGGGTCAAGGAGCCTTAGACCTTCCGCATACAGTTCGGCCTCCGCCCTGGGTTCCCGTGCGGTACCGGAAAGGCGGAGTTCCCCGGCGGCACGCCCCTCCATTTCCGGCACACCCGCCAGGGACAATAAAGTGAGAGGGATTTCCTCAAAACCCATTGTCAGGTCGATTCGCTCGGCCATCCGGCCCTCGATCTCCAGGCGTCCGGAGTCCAAGTACAATAAGAGCGGCGTGGTCTCTATTCCCTTCTCCGCTAAGAGACGTATCTCCGCCGGGCCTGCCAGTATAATTTTATGGGAACCAAATTCGGCTTTCATGGACTCCAGATTCAAGACACGGGCATTCTCGGACCAGCGGGCCATGCCCTTTGAAGACACCCGAAAAGGCTCTCTCATAACCCCGGATCCGGCAACTTCAACGTCTATTGCCCCGACACCGCCCCTTACATCCACGGCGAGTTCGTCCACGAAAGCGTCACCGCGTTGAAAACCCTGCACGCCGATGGTGGCTTGGCCGGTCAACTCCCTCAGGACATCCCGGGCCTCACCTCTTATTTCGATCCTGCGGGCCCGTCCGGCGAATGAGCTCAGGTCATCCAACCCGAGTTCCAGGCCTACGTTCTGGGCCCCTCCTTCTTCTGAGAGACGCGCCACAAAATCGGCACGCCCTTCCAGTTCCACGCCCAACAGGGCCGATACTCGAGCAAGGCTTTCGAGTGATCCGCTCAAATCACCCTGAGACGTTCCGGACGGGATATGAACAACCAATCCGCCTGAAACGCGGGCGCCCGCCCCATCGATCCACATGTCTCGCAGCCTGAGAAACGGCATGTCCACGTCCACATCCGCCCCGGCCGCCAGTTCCAGGTCATTGTGGACAACCTCAATGTTCATAAGCCCTTCGGGCGCAGGGAGGACGCGGCGTGCACCAAAGGTCGCCTTAACATTTCCGACTGAGACCGCATCCACTTCCAAGTCCTGAACCGTCACTTCCACATCCGCCGCGGGATTCCGGAAGTCGCCTTGAATCGAGGCCGTCACCGAGACACTGCCGCCGACAGGACGTCCCGCGGCGGGGGAGAGCACACCTGCATCCGGAATCGATCCCAGAAGCTTTATGCTGCCTGTCTCCTGCATGAGGTCCGCATTGCCGTCCACGGTTACATCAAAGCCCGGAAATGCCGCCCTGAAATCAGTGATATGAAGCAGGCGTCCCTCTTTGACAGAGACACTCCCCCTGAACTCCCCGCCGTCTCCCACCAGCAGGTCGAGTTCCGCGGGAACCGGCCCGACGCCTTGCAGGCGGCCCTCCACGTCCATGCTCACTGAGCGGCTGATCCCGTCGGCCTTGACAAGGGCGGTCAGAGAACCTCCTCCCTCAAAGCCGCTCTCCTCGAGGAAGGGCGACTTGGCCAGATCTTCCACCCGAATTCGCACACGTCCCTTAAGTGATCGGTCGGCGATCCGGAGGTTGCCGCTCAGGTCCGAATCAAGGTTGCCGTCGGAGACACGCCCCTGTACCTGAAGTCCCTCCAGGAAATGTGCGCCGCCCCCCTGTTCCGGGCGAAGCAGGAACGACCCCTTGGCGGAACCTATTTTGATGCCTTCTGCATGCAGGCCGGAGACCTCCGCATTCACCTCCAGGAGGGGCGCATCCAGGCTTCCTTGAAGCTTGAGCCGGGCATGAAGGCCCCCTTTTGAAACGGGAGGGCCGGGTAATCCGTAAAGGGCCAGGTCAGGTACGGCCAGATCAAGCCGGAGCTCGCCTGTTCCTTTACCGATATCAAAGGCTCCAGAGGCTTCGGTGTCCATCCCGTCCATGGTCAGGGCAAGCCGGTCAATCACCGCCACACCATCTTCTGAGAGCGAAACAGCCAGGGAGAAACCGCCGGTTCCGATCCCCGGAAAATCAGTTGCCGCACCCTGAAGGAGGCTTTCGTTTATTTCAAAGTCACCCTCGGCCTTAAGAGAAATCCGATCCAGGGCAGCGTCGGCATGAAGGCCGCACCGGATCGAGCCCCAGGCACCGGTTTCCGCCTCCATTTCCCCCTGCCAGTCGTAAGAAGGCCCCTTTCCCGAGACCCTGAGCCTGGAGGCTCCCGGATCCACTCCCACAAGGAGGGACAGGATCCCTGTGTCCGCTGTCATCAGATCAAGGTCGAGATCCAGGTGAACCGGGGAGGTGTTAAGCTCCCACCGCAGCCGGGCCCGCTCCTCCAAAGGGCCCTGCCTCCGCACACTGAATTCTCCGTGAATGGTTTCACCGCCGCCGGCAACGGTCATTCTTCCCAAGGCGGTGAACTCTGCATCCTCCCCTATGATGGAGCCGTCCACGAACAACCTGTCCACTGAAAAACGCTCCAGCAGGACCGGGGGAACGGAGACGGGCCATGCCTCCCCGGAAGTATCGGGTTCCGACTTCAAGGCGGACTCGGGGGGCCGCCGTAAGACCTCCACCCCCAACGCTTCCAGCCGGCCGATGTGAATTTTCCCGGCCAGGAGGCCTTGCGGGAACCACTTTAGAGAAAAGCCTTCAACGCGAAGCCAGGGATCCTTTTCCTCTCCGATGGCCGCCCTTTCTATTAAGAAGTCAAAGGGGACAAGTCCATGAAGGCCTTCAATGTGCACCGTAATGCCGGTGCCTGCCTCCACGGCGCTTGAGGCCCAAGACACAAGCAGATCCTTACCGGTTCGGGTCTGAATGAGCGCGAAACATGACACGATCCCGAAGATCAGGACGAGGACCGACCAGAGGAGCAAGCGCAAGGCTCGTCTTAACAGCCCACGCCGTGATCCGGGCCCGGCCTGAAGGTCGTCAGCGCTCTTTGATGCGGGAGCTCGAGACCTTCGATCTTCCTGTTGTTGTGTGTCGTTTCTCACGCTTTCCCCGGTGCGGTACAGCCGCTTTTAAGAAGGATAGACTGGTGCACTGTCTTGAGGGAGTAAATGCCCGCCCTTTACATGCTGTCTCTGCCGTAAATGGACAGTGCAATGACGGGAGAGTCAAACAGTAGCATCGGCGAGTGTCTTGAAGACATAAAGGGTGGCACGCATGACATCCCGTTCCGTGACAATGCCTTTAATCCCGTCCTCCAGAACAACCAACAGCCGGCGGACCTTCTTCTCGGCCATGAGGTCTGCGGCCTGACCAATGGGCGCATTGCCTTTAATGGTTATGAGCGGGCTGCTCATCACTTCTTCGACACGGGCCGTAGCAAAATTGTCGTCTGAGCAGAGTTTTCTCAGTACATCCCGTTCTGTGAGAATTCCCTTCATTTCGCCGTCCCCGGTCGCGATGACAGACCCTATGTCCTTCTCGACCATGAGTCTCACTGCTTCGTTCAGGGAAGCCCCGATGTCCGCGGTCACGATGTTTTCGGACATGATGTTTTCCACCGCATATGTCACAGCCATATCCATCCTCCATTTCTGCATGGGTGCGCAATCCAGGCCCGTGATTTCGGGCAAACCGTCTAGTCCGATCACTAAAGATTCTACTGGATTTCCGGCCGGAGATAAAGGCTGAACAGGCGTACACACTGATTTTAAAACCGCTTCCCCATGACACGAATCAAGGGCGTGGACACGTGAGTGTTCAAAACGCCTGCCCTATGCTCAAGTAGAACTGAAAGGCGTCGTCTATTCCGTCCCTTCGATTAAGGGGCACGGCCACATCCAGTCGAAGCGGGCCCAGGAAAGTGTAATAGCGCACCCCCACGCCGGCTCCCCACAGAAAACCACCGCCGGTCCCCGGCCTTGACCCCTCAAAGGCCCGCCCGCCGTCCACGAAACCCGCCAGGCCGAGAGTGGAAGTCAGACGCAGCCGGAGTTCACACGACATCTCCACAATGGAACGGCCGCCCACGGGGACCGATCCCTCCATGGCCCCGCCGGTCTGGTAGGAGAACCCCCGAATCGACCCTCCTCCACCGGCATAAAAGCGCTCGTCGGCCGGTATATCGTAAAGGGAGGCCCCCAAGATGCTGCCTATGGACCAGCGGGTTGCAAGGACCAGATCTGGCTCCTTCAGGATTCGCATGTAATGGGAGAGGGTTGCCTGGCCCCGCACAAAATAGAGGTCATTTCCCAGCACCTCTGCGTATGGAATCAACCTCAGTCCCAGGCGCAGCCCCTCAGTGGGGTTGAGAAGGTCGTCGCTGGAATCCCAGTCAAGACGTAAAGGGACCGAGAGCAGCCCGAAATCCTTTTTCCGGGAAAGATGATCCACCCGGGAGGCCTTGAAACCGACGCCGCCGCCTGCGGTCAGGCGATCCGAAATCCGGCGTTCTATACCGACGGCCGTCTTAAAATGACGGCTGGTAAACGCCTCAGGGCTGTCCGTGCCGACGCCCGCCTCCACGACAAGAGTCTGGTCGGTGCGCAGGAACTCCGGTTTTCTAAACACGATTTCAGCGGCGAGCCGATCCTCTGAGATTGTGGAGTCGAAAAAAAGCCGCTCACCCCCTCCGAAGAAGTTCCTGTGTTTCCATGAACCCTGCAGTCCCGGGCCCTCGTCCGTTCTGTAACTCAGACCGAAGCCGATGGTCCTGTGTTTTCGCTCCTTGAGCGCCACGTGTATTGGTATTCGTCCCTGTGCGTCCAACGCCTCGGCGGGCCTCACATCCACAGTGGCGAAAAGGCCGGTATGAACAAGGCGCTCCCTGGTCTTCTCCAGCATGGATGAGTTGAACAGCTCACCCTCCTTCCAGGCCGGTTTTGTGAGCACGAAGGACTCATCCACCTTTTCGAGGCCTGAGACAAGTACCGGGCCGAAAAGCGCTTCCGGCCCGGGGTCCAGGTATATCTCGACCTTGACCGAACTGCCGGCATGATCCACCAAGACCCTGGGGCGATCCGTTTTTGCAAACGGATATCCGTGATTCTTCAACAAGCCCACCAAACCGTTTGCAGCATCCACAATATCAGAGGCGCGGGCCGGAGCCCCTTGCAAGAGGAATTCCCTCTCCTTTCCCTCCAGCAGAGGACCCTGAAACGGACTTGCCGCTCCCGCGAAATCCAGGTCCATTTGTCCGATTTTGTATAATGGTCCTGCGTCCACCTGGAACAGGACCTCCACCGGGCCCGGGTCGTCTTTGAGAATCGCGACAACCCCGGCCCTGTAATACCCTTCGGATTTCATCAAATCAACCATCCGGGAAGCATCACCTTCTGCACGCAACCTTAGCATCTCCAGGCTGGCCGGAGGGGTTTCCACGAGAGTGAAAGTGTCAGAAACATCCTTTAGGAGCTGCTCGATCCGTTTATCCGGAGCACCGTCAATCCTTGGGTCATAGTCCGCCTCGAAAGGTTCGGCATCGGGGATGAAAAACGCGAACACAAGGAAGGCGAGCACCAATAATGACGCTGTTCCCGCTGAAGGCCCTGTGCGTTGACAATTCCTTCTATGTATCCTGTTGTTCATGACCCGAGTAGGCTTTTCCATAAGTACTGAAACAGATCACACCTGGAATTTTTCCACCGCCTCCTTCGTGTTTTTCGTGGTGAAACAGATGCTTTTTGTACCACTAAGATCATGAAGCATACGAAGAGAGGGGAGAAGAATATCTATAAGGAGCTAGTTCATCATGACTTGGGAAAACCGGGATGGTGAGCCTGGAAGCAAATCAGGTGCCCGTGTCCAGATTGCTCACGACGGGCTGATGGCCTCTCGTTTGAGGATATCATAATAAGTCCGGATACGCTTTACGTATCGGACCGGCTCGGTCCCCCGGCAGTAACCGTGTTCGGTCTCTTTATAGTACTTGGGATATCGGAGCAGCGGGAGGACCTGCTGAAGTGCCGACCAGCTTACGGGGTTCATTCCCATCTCCGCAGCCAGTTTCTGTGCGTCGCGGACGTGTCCGTAACCGACGTTGAAACTAGCTAGGGCGATGAGGGTCCTATCCGGTTCATGGGCGCTATCAAAGCGATCGTAGAGTA
>CAYVDE010000141.1:0-7458 GCA_964450535.1 uncultured Desulfobacterales bacterium | reverse complement strand
TTCACTGCGGCCTGTGTGTCAGGTACTGCGCAGAGGTAAAGAAGAAATTCGCTGTCGGCTTTGTCGACAGGGGAACGTGGCGTGAGATCAGCTTTGTCCCGGAGATAGCGGCCAAGGAGTGCTGGGACTGCAAGGAGTGCTTTCCGCTTTGCCCCACATCGGCGCTGCAGGCGGCCTATGTCCTGACAATGGGGCTCAAATCTTCTCAGGCTTCACCCGAATCAAAGCCGGTCAAATAGTCGGTCGAAACGCCGGTGACCGCTGCAGACGTTTGTGCCGGAATCTCCGGACGGGGCGGACAGGAAGAGTCGGCCGATCCCGGTCAGCACAGGGTTCAAAGGTGCTGGTTTTTTGTCAAGATGAAGTAGATCAAGGGGTTGCGCGTAGGTGTGCTGAGTGCACGCCACATCCAACCCCCCGGATTGAGGCTGAGATTGCGGAAATTAACCATTTCTTAGGGAAGCGAGGCTGTGTGGACCGGTCACGGTTTTTGATCATCCATTGAAAAAGGAAACAGGAGCGGAAACGATGCAGCAGAAGAGCCCTGTTGATTGCAAGGATTACAGCAAGATCTCTGATGATTCCTGGAAGACGGTTAACGTCACGGACATCAAGGTCCCCTTTGGGATCGTCCGGATACCCCCTGGCACGGTTTTCAGGAAAAGCGGGAAATTAGCGGGGATTGACGTAGTGTCATTGCTGGAGGAATTCTGTTGCAAGTAAATGCCGGTATGGATGGAAATGCTTATGAGATAGATAAAGGCCTGGAATATTTAGGATACCAGCAGGCTCTTAAGCTTGTGGTTGAAAATGTGCCTCTTCTGGAGCCTGAGGAAATTCCGCTAGAAATGTGTACCGGCCGTATTGCCGCCGAGGACATGGTGGCAAAGGTCAGATATCCTTCTCAGGACGTTTCTCAGAAGGACGGCTATGCCGTCGTACCCACCGATATAACCCGGGCTTCTCCCGACAGTCCGGTTAGATTGAGAGTCACCGGCTCCGCATATGCCGGTTCCAGTTCCGCCGGTACCATAGGTTCCGGTGAGGCCGTGAAAATATGCTCCGGCGCTCCAATCCCCGCCGGGGCAGGGTCTGTCGTTTCGATGGAATTCTGTGAGGAATTGCCTGGCGGTTTTGTACTGGTGCGGGCGCATGCTCAAGAGGGGCGGAACACTCTGCGCACCGGGGCGGAAGTCGAGGAAGCGGCAGTCATTGTGCCAAAGGGAACGCGATTGAGGCCCGGGTATCTGGGCTTGGCCGCGGCGGGGGGCATTCATCTGGTCAGGACTTATCGTCGGCCGGTGGCAGCGGTGCTTGGAATCGGGGACGAGGTTGTGGCCCCCGGTGAGGACCTCGGTCCCGGCCAGCTCTATGCCAGTAACGTTGTCACAATGAAAGCGTGGCTGGCGCATTTCGGGATTTCGTGGGTTTCCTGCGTGGTGGCTGACAGTTGCCAGGCTATCCAGAGGGAGACGGCAAGGCACTTGGAAGAGGCCGACGTTTTGGTGACCAGCGGAGGGGCTTGGGGCAGTGAACGGGATCTGGTAGTCTCCTCCCTGAACGATCTCGGCTGGCGGAAGATATTTCATCATGTCAGGCTGGGGCCCGGAAAGGGAACCGCCTTCGGGACATGGCGTGACAAGCCCGTCTTCTGTTTGCCCGGAGGACCGGCAAGTAATCAGATGGCCCTTCTCCAACTGGCGCTTCCCGGGCTCTTGCGAATGTGCGGGGACACATGCCATCCACTGCAGAGTGTGCACGCACGGTTGACAGAGGATGTGTGGGCGCGTCACCCGGCCTGGACCGAGTTCAAAGACGCAACGCTCATCACGGAGGGAGTCGAAGGGTTTTCGGTGGGGCTCTATCGCCGCCGCAGCCGCCTCCACGCCATCGCCGGCGCGAACAGTCTGGTCTGCATTCCGGAAGGGGAGGAACACCTCAGTGCCGGTCAGACAATCCCGGTTCAGGTACTGGCACCCCGAATCGATGAGATGCAGACAAGATAATAGAAGAAATAGTAACGTGAGAAACGCGGGATGAAACATGGGAAGAAATAACAGGGTGTTGAATTGTGGTCAAGAGGCTGTCCAAGTCCCTGCCGGGACGATTGGTCCCTACACGTATGAGGAATACCTGGAGCAGGTGAAGCGTTTTCACGGTCACGTCGCCCCGGGCATGGTGGTCGGAGGGTTCATGGTGGACCTGGCGCTCATGAACCTGCCCGAAGGAGAGTTCTTCGATGCCCTGTGTGAGACCCGCGCATGCCTGCCGGATGCGGTCCAGCTACTGACGCCCTGCACCATAGGCAACGGGTGGCTCAAGGTGATCGACATGGGCCGCTATGCGGTGACCCTTTACGAGAAGACAGGCGGCAAGGGTGTGCGTGTTTATGTGGATGCCCGCAAGGTCGAGCCATGGCCCGAGTTGAAGAGTTGGTACTTCAAGCTCAAGCCGAAAAGAGAACAGGATTCCGATCGGCTTATGGCTGAAATCATGGATGCCGGGACCCGGATTTTGGGAATCAGCATCGTACGACTCGACCCGGATTTCATCCGGGTACGCCGCCGAAAGGGGTTCAGGGTCTGCGTGATGTGCGGAGAGGCGTATCCGGTTACCGACGGGGCCATCTGCAGGGGCTGCCAGGGGGACGCACCCTATCTCACTACAGACGGCTCTCCGGCCGGCACCCGATGGGACCGGCCGGACTTCGTCCATGCGGTGCCGGTCGAGAACGCCGTTGGTCTGCACGCCTTGAGTGACATGACCCGGATTATTCCCGGCAGGGAAAAGGGGCCGGCATTCCGCCGCGGGCAGGAGTTGACCGCGGGAGACGTCTGCCGCCTGCAGCAGATGGGTCGGAACATCGTCTATACAGTGGAAGGGACCGACCAGAATCTTGAGTGGATTCACGAAGACGAAGCCGCCCTGGCCTTTGCACCCGCCATGGCCGGTGAGGGCGTGGGGTACACGGAGCGCCCGAGAGAGGGAAAGATCGAGTTCACGGCCCTCCGGGACGGCGTGCTGGCCGTGGACGGCGATCGCCTCGAGATGTTCAACATGGTGCCCGGAGTCATGTGCTCAACGAGGCAGGCCTTCTCATTGCTCAGCCGGGGGCGAAGGTTTGCGGGTACCAGGGCGATCCCCCTCTTTCTACCACGTACGGATTTTGAAAAGGCGATGCGCGTGATCGAGGAGGGGCCTCTGTTCAGCGTTCATCCCCTGCGGTCGGCCCGGGTAGGCATCCTGGTGACCGGCACGGAGGTCTTCCGGGGGCTGATCGAGGACAAGTTCATCCCCATTATCCGGAACAAGGTGGAGAAACTTGGAAGCCGTGTAAGGGCGTCATCCATCGTCCCTGATGACAGGCAGGCCATCAGCGACGAGATTCAGCGCATGCTGGATGCGGGCGTCGATTTTCTCATCACCACGGCCGGGCTCTCCGTGGACCCGGATGATGTCACCCGTCAGGCCCTGATTGATGCAGGGGTCTGCGACATGCTTTACGGCGCGCCGATTCTCCCTGGAGCCATGACGCTCATTGCGCGAATCGGCTCGGTGACCTGCCTGGGAGTGCCCGCATGCGCCCTCTATTTCAAAACTACGAGCATTGATATCCTGCTTCCGCGGCTTCTGGCCGGTATCCCGGTGACCCGCCGGGACCTGGCCAGAATGGCGGACGGCGGCTACTGCCTGAACTGTAAGAAATGCACGTTCCCAAAGTGCCCTTTCGGCAGGTAGGGGATGGTCATGGGGCACGGCCGAAAAAGAGGGGGGCTTCCAGGAGGACCGACCCCTGTGAAGCAGGAACCCGAGGAGACCCGGGACAGGACGTTTCAGCCGGCAATTCCAAGGCGTCGCCTTTCCGAGGCGATCGAGGGGCCCTTTCCGAAGCCGTCAAGTGGAAACCCTTTCCTCAATAAAGACAGAAATCCAGCGTGCATGCCGCCCGTTGTCGGAATGACGACTCAGGTGATCCGCAAAGCAAAGTGGTACAAGTACATCCACGAGTTCGGTTTTAAGGCCGTTGAAATCAATCGTCAGAACTCCAAACTCCATTTCAATACATATTTCCTGGAAAAAGTGAAACGGTACATGGAGGGGTTCGACCTGAGCCTCCATTCCGGAACAGCCGGTGTCTTCGATTCGAAGGAACCCTTCACAAGGGCCAATCTCGCCGTACTGACCGCAGAGGTCGATGTCTGCCGCTTTCTTGGCGCCCGGCAGTTCGTATTTCATGTCAATGACGGAATTCTCACCCCCGATGATAAGAAGCGATTGAAGGAAGTGATTACCTACGGGACGGCCTTGGGCGTGGAAATGCTGTACGAATCCAACAGCAAACTGGTTGCCGATTACGCATATGATATTCTGGATAGCTTCCCGGAGCTGGGGTACGTGCTCGACCTGGGACACCTCAACAACGGATATGGAACGGGCCGGCTCGGATGCTCTATCGATGAGTTTGTTCATTGTGTGAAAAACCGGGTGGTCTACATTCACGCCAGCAACAACTCCGGCAAACACGACGAGCATGTCGGGTTGAACGACGGGACCCTCGACTGGCGTAGCGTCCTGGACATGCTCAATATGTCGAGGATCCAAAAGATGATAATCGAGGTCAGAACCCTGGAAATGATGAGGGAATCCAGAGATGCCTTGACAAGCTATCTGGAAGGCCTTTATACGCCGGGCCGGAGCCTTTCCACTCGAACTGCACATGCCTTGTATTCAGCGGTCAGGGTGACCGGGTCATAGACCGGATTGGTGAGCCAGTTGGCGCACCCCTCCCGGAAATGGAACGCCATCCAGACCATCCCCTGCGGCACCTCCTCCGTGACCCGGGCCCTAACCTTCACCTCACCCCGCCGGGAAACCACACGGACCGTCTCCCCGTCGCGGATTTCCATGATATCGGCGTCCTTCGGAGAGATGTCGGCCGTCTCTTCGCCCAGGAGGTCGTTGAGCCCCTCGCAACGGCCGGTCTGGGTTCGCGTGTGATAGTGCGCCAACCGGCGGCCGGTGCTCAAGACCATGGGGTAATCATCGCACGGAACCTCGGCAGGAGGGGTCCAGTCCACAGGGTTGAACACTCCAAGCCCGCACGTGAACTGGCCGTCCTTGTGAAGATAGCAGGTGCCCGGGTGGTTTGCATCCGGACACGGCCATTGGAGCCCGTCTGCTTCCAGGCGGTCATAAGTGATGCCTCCCAGTTGCGGTGCGAGAACCGAGATCTCGTCGTCCCAGATCTCACGGGCGCTGTCAGATGTCCATTGGCGGCCGAAGCGGGCGGCAATCTGCTTGAAGATCCACCAGTTTGGCTTAGCTTGACCTGGCGGGTCACAGGCTGTTCGAACCCTGCTGACCCTTCGTTCGCTGTTGGTGAAGGTCCCGTCGTTCTCGCTCCAGGCCGCAGCAGGAAGAACCACGTGGGCGAATCGCGTTGTCTCGTTTTGAAAGATGTCCTGGCAGACCAGGAACTGAGCTGATGCCAGTTCCTCCTCCACTTTTCGGATGTCCGGTTCCGTGTTGGCCAGGTTCTCTCCAAAAACATAGAAGCCCTTGACGCGGCCTGTTACGAGGCCCTCCATCATCTGGGGGATCATGAGCCCGACCTGGTCGGGGAGTTCAGCCACGTCCCAAGCCTTCTCGAACTTGGCCCGATGGGCGGGATCCGTCACAGCCTGATAGCCGGGAAAGACGTTCGGAAGGGCACCCATGTCGCAAGCGCCCTGGACGTTGTTCTGTCCCCGAAGAGGATTGACACCACCACATTCCATCCCCATGTTTCCGAGGAGCATCTGGAGGTCGGCTACGGCGAGTACGTTGTTGCGACCGCAAGTGTGCTCGGTGATGCCGAGGGTATAGCAGAGCATCATCGGCTTGACAGAGGCGATTCGCCGAGCCACATCCACAATCATATCCTCGGAAATCCCGCATATCCGGGCAACCCGGTCCGGAGGATACTCTTTAACCTTCTCCCGCAGTTCCTGGAATCCAGCTGTGCAACTCGACACGAACGCCTTGTCGTATCTTTCTTCACGGATGAGTACGTGCATTAGCCCGTTCAGGAAAGCAATGTCGCTTCCCACCCGTAGAGGCACATGAATAGCCGCATGCTGTGCCAGCGCATGTCTTCTCGGGTCCACCAGAATGAGCTGGGCCCCTCTCTGAACGGCGTTCTTGACAAAAGACGCGGCCACGGGGTGGGCCTCCGTCATGTTGGACCCGATCACCATGAACATTCGCGCCCTAGCGAATTCATTGAAGCTGTTGGTCATGGCGCCTGAACCGAAAGCTGCCGCCAGCCCGGCGACGGTAGGAGCGTGTCAGGTGCGTGCGCAGTGATCTATGTTGTTCGTCTTGAAGACCTCCCGGAACAGCTTCTGCATCTGGTAAGAGTCCTCGTTGATGCTCCTCGCGCAGCTCACGCCGGCCACCGCATCGGGGCCGTGTTCCGCTATGATCTCGCGAAAGGAATCCGCCACCAGGTCGAGGGCCTCATCCCATGAGGCCTCCCTGAGCCGGTCGTTTTCCCTGATCAGTGGCATTTTGAGGCGCTCGTCGGAATGAATGAAGTCATAACCGAAACGGCCCTTGACACAGAGGCGTCCCTGGTTGGGCTCGGCGCCTTCCACGCCGGTGGCCTTCACGATCCGGCCGTCCCGCACGTGAAGCCAGATCTGGCAACCCACACCGCAGTATGGACAGGTGGTTCTGACCCTTTTCACCGCCCAGGGACGCCACAGGGTCAGAGATTTTTTCTCCACCAGGGCGCCAACGGGACATGCCTGCACGCACTCTCCGCAGAAGACGCAGTCCGACTCGGAGAGAGGACGATCACCAGAGGTCACGATCTTTGCTTGTGCTCCTCGATATCCGTAGCTGATAGCGAGGTTCACCTGCACCTCTTCACAGGCCTTGACGCATCGACCGCAAAGAATGCATCTGGAGAAGTCGCGAATGATCAACGGATTGATGGACTCGGTGGGAGGATGGTCGAGTCGGGGTTCGAACCGGCCCGTGCGCACCCCATACTCGATGGCCAGGTCCTGCAACCGGCAGTCTCCCCATGCGGGACAACGCTCTGCGGTGATTTCAGAATCGTCACAGAGTAGTTGAATGTCTGTCCATCGATCCAGGTCGGCCTCGAGAGCGATGCAGTTGTGGTTTCCCGAGGCCATAAGGAGTTCGATATTGAGCTTCCGGGCGCTTATGACTTCGGGTGAGTCGGTCTTCACAACCATATTCGGAGCGACAGGCGTTGCACACGCTGTAACCAGTGCTGCGGCTCCTTCCACCTCCACCAGGCACACCCGACAGGCGCCGGATGGCTCGGTGCCTTTGAGATGACAGAGCGTCGGAATTCGAACCCCTGCGGCTTCCGCAGCCTCGAGAATGGTTTGGCCCGGTTCAAATGAAACCTCGCGTCCGTTCAGTTTAAACACATGGTCCGACATG
>CAYVDE010000140.1:3430-7461 GCA_964450535.1 uncultured Desulfobacterales bacterium | reverse complement strand
TTGTTGTCGCAGAGGGCCTTGGAGTGCTCGTCGGGCTTGAGCTCCGAGGCGAGCTTGAAGGTGTCCTTGGTCCAGCCGAGGACGTCCATCAGCTCTTCCATAGTGCCGCGCTGGCCGGAACCGGGGTTGCCGATGTTGACACGCTTGCCCTTGAGGTCCTTGAAGGTCTTGATGCCGGCATCGGCGCGCGCCACCACGTTGAAGGGCTCCGGATGCACGGAGAACACGGCGCGCAGGTCCTTGTCCGGCCCCTGATCCTCGAACTTGGAGGTCCCGTGGTATGAATGGTACTGCCAGTCGGACTGGACGACGCCCATGTCGAGCTCGCCGCTGCGGAGGGCGTTGAGGTTGTAAATCGACCCGCCGGTGCTCTCCACCGAGCAGCGGACCCCGTGGTCCTCGCGCCCCTTGTTCACCAGGCGGCAGATGGCGCCGCCGGTGGGGTAGTAGACGCCGGTGACCCCGCCGGTACCTATGGTGACGAACTTCTGCTGTGCCTGCACCGGAGTGGACTCGGCACCCATCATAAACACGACCGCGAACACCAGGAACATCGCCAACACGAATCCCTTTTTCATCTGATCCTCCTTTGTGACTGATTGGGTTTCAGCGCCGTCTTCCCTGTCGGGGAAAGCGCCGCCTTTTCACGCTTCCGGAGACGGTAAGCACCACAAGAGGTGGAAGCGCCCAAGCCGGGGCGCTCGTAGATTCTGAAACGATAGCAAACCGGATCCCCAAGCGCAACCGTCCAGACTTCCGCAGGATAGGAACTTGCTTTTTGGACAGCAGGATAGCTGAATACATCCTTGGGTGTCAACGAGAAATTCATAACACGAGAAATTCATAACCATATCCAGTGGCCAGAGAAAGGCCAGCAGGTACTCGTGGCCCCAGGAGTCGCAGCAGACCCGGGCGAAGCCGTTGTCGAGGACGCCGCAGTCGAGAAACCGGTACATGACGTTTCGTACATACGGCCGGAAGAATCCGTATCGGCGGGCAAGGTCCCCTGACAGGTCCTCCCGGCAATGCAAAGAACCGCTTCACGATCATTTCATTCTGAGTGAACAGCGTGTACCATTTGGAAAGCATCAGCTGCAGACCGAGCGGGGCGAAGATCCTCTCCTCGAAGTTCGCGGCCATGGCCTTCCCCGTGACGGACTCGATGATCGCGCCGAGGAGCCGGTAGTTGGCATTGGAGTAGTAGGCCCTGCCCGGGATGCCGGGGGGAAAACGGGGCGGGAGACGCCGCACGATCTCCATGGCCTCATCGAGGCCGATGGCGCGGTCGTGTCCCGCCTTCAGTTCGTCGAGGACGCTCTTCCCGCCCCGCGGCTTGTCGGCCTCGTACTCGGCAAGACCCGAAGTCTGGTTGAGCAGGTGAACGACACGGATGCGATCGCTCCGCTCCGCTCAATTCCGAGCCTGACCGTGCCGTTCGATCTTGGGGTTCAGCTCCTCACGGAGCCAGTCGGCGAACAGGTTTATGCCCACCACGAGAAGGATCAGTGTGGCGCCGGGGAACACAACCATCCACCACATTCCGGCATAGACGTAGTTTTTCCCTATGGCGATCATCATACCGAGAGAGGGCTGGGTGATGGGAACGCCCACACCGAGAAAACTGAGCGTGGCTTCAAGCATGATCACCACCGCAAGATCAACAGCCACCACCACGAAGATAGGAGGAATGGCGTTCGGAGTCAGGTGCTTGAAGAGCAGCCTGAAATCACCGGCGCCTGTTGCCTTTGCCGCCATGATGTAGGCCTCCTGCTTGACCTCGAGGACGCTCCCCCGCATGGTGCGGGCATAACGAACCCAGTCAACTATACAGATGGCCGCCACCACCGTGATGACGCCCCGCTCCTTGAACAGTCCCAGAAGCAGGATGGCCATGAGGGTGGTGGAGAACGAGAAGAAAGTGTCGGCCAGCCGCATTGTGACGGCATCGATCCAGCCGCCGTAATACCCCGCCAGCAGGCCTACCAGCACACCGAAGATCCCCGCGATTGTGACCACGCTGAAACCCACCAGAAGCGATGTGCGCAGGCCGTAAAGGATTGTGCTCAGTATATCCCTGCCCTGGTCGTCGGTCCCGAGAAAGAAAGGAGCGCTTCCGCCGTCCATCCAGATCGGCGGCGTCAGAAAATGCTCCAGGCTGACGGTCTTCAGGTCATAGGGATTCTGGGGGGCCAGGACGGGCGCCATGAGGGCCACAAAAACGAACGCCGCCAGCAGCACACTTCCGATCAAGGCGGATGAGTCGTGCAGATAGCTGTGAACAAAACGGGATCTGGCAAAGGGCCTAGTCATATCTGATCTTCGGGTTCAAAAGGGCGTAAAGGATGTCGACGACAATGTTGATGGTCAGGATCATTAAGGACGCGAGCATTATGTAAGTGGCAATGACCGGCTGGTCCGACTCGTAGATGGAGGTTAGAAGAAGGTTCCCCATGCCCGGCCACTGGAAGATGGTTTCCGTGACAATGGAGAAGGCGAGGATTTCACCGAACTGAAGGCCGGTCATGGTGACCACCGGGATCATCACGTTGCGAAGCGCGTGCTTGAAGATAACCTTGAACGGCGGAAGTCCCTTGGCCCATGCCGTCTTGATGTACTCTTCCGCCAGGACCTCCCTCATGCCGGCCCTCGTAAGGCGCATGAGCACGGCCAGCTGGTACAGGGCCAGCGTGGTGGCCGGCAGTATGAGGTGTTTGATGCCGTCAATGGTGAGCAGGCCGGTCCGCCAGAAACCGATTTTGACGGTCTCTCCCCGGCCGAAGGGGGGCAGTATTCCCAGCCAGACGGCGAACACCATGATGAGCAGGATGCCGATTAGAAAAGTCGGGATGGAGATGCCGGCAAGAGAGCCCGCCATGACAAACCGGTTGCGCAGGGCATAGGGCTTCAGGGATACCACCACCCCGAAAAACAGGCCCATGACAAATGCGATGCAGACCGCGAGGAACGCCAGCTCGAAAGTGGCGGGAAAACGTTCGAGAATCAGACCCAGGACCGGCACCCTGCTCACGTATGAGAGGCCGAAATTCCCCTGGGCCGCATTGGCCAGGAAGCGTCCGTACTGGACGTGAACAGGCTTGTCCAGGCCGAAGGTCTGCCGGATCATCTCCCGCTCCGCCGTGGTGGCGTACTGGCCGGCCAGGGTCTGGACCGGGTCGCCCATGTATCGGAAGATGATGAAGCAGATCAGGGTCACGCCCAGAAGGACAAAGGCTCCCTGAATCAGTCGCCTCAAGATAAAGGAAAGCATAGGCCCTGAAACGCCGGCGCCGTCCGTTTGAGCGCGGCGCCGGCGAGCGTCTAGTGGTTATTTTCCGATTTCCTTATACACCAGCCACATGTCCGCCCTGGGATTGAAACGAATCTTCTTGTCCTTGTTCAGTGCGTACAGGTCCTGCTGGTAGTGAAGTGGAATCCAGGCGATCTTGTCCAGCATGGTCATCCTGTTCAGATCCTGAAGGACTTTTTCCCGTTCAGCCTGATCTGCGATTTCCGAGGTGGACTGAAGGACTCGATCTACGTCCGGATCGCTGAACCGGGCGCCGTTCCAGGTGCCGTAACCGCGTTCCTTGTCGTGTGTGTGAATCAGGTTGAAATAGGTCCTGCCCATGTCGAATGCCCCGTCCAGCCATCCGATCAGGTAGAAGTTGTGCTTGCCTTCGCCCACCTCTGGAAAGAACACGGACTTGGGTTTTACGTCCAGGTTCACCCTGATGCCGACCTTGGCCAGGTACTTGGCGACCGCCTCGGCGATCTGCTTGTCCTGAACGTATCGATCATTGGGCGCTGCAAGAGTGATATCAAACCCGTTTTCAAAACCGGCCTCTTTCAGGAGCTGTTTCGCCTTGTCAGGATCGTAGGGAAACCGCTTAAGGTCCGGGTTGTACCCTATCGTCGCAGGGTCGGGCAGCTGGGCCGTGGGCGTTGCCTGCCCCCGCATCACCTTTTCAACGATTTCGTCTTCATCAATAGCCATGTACATGGCCTTTCTGACGCGAATGTCAGCGGGCGGG
>CAYVDE010000140.1:0-3330 GCA_964450535.1 uncultured Desulfobacterales bacterium | reverse complement strand
GCGGGCGGGCCGGCTTATTACCTCCAGCTTGGGGTTTGCCGCCACCTTATCGAAAAGTTCCACAGGCACGCCGGAAACCAGGTCCACCTTACCGGATGCCAGTGCGGCGAAGCGGGTGGATGATTCGGTGATGGGGTTGATTTCCACGGCCTTTATGGAGGGGGCCCCTTCCCAGTAGTTTTCATTGGCTTCCAGGCGCAGGTAGGACCCTTTGACCCATTCCACCAGTTTGTAGGCGCCGGTGCCGATGGGCTTCTGGCCCACATCTCCCACATCGCGTACCTCGGTGGATTCCTTGTCCATGATGAAAATCTGATGCAGGTTGTTGGCGAACCACGGAATGTGTTCCTTGGTCTTGATGACCACGGTGTAGTCGTCGATGATCTCTACGGAGTCGATGCTTTTGCCCGTATTGGTGAACTCTGAGACCTCGGGGTCATTGAGACGCTCGAAAGAGAATTTCACGTCATGGGCGTCGAACTTGTTGCCGTTATGGAACGTGACGCCCTTTCTCAGGTAGAATTTCCACGTGAGCTTGTCCGGGTGCTCGTAGCGCTCGGCCAGTGCCGGCTTGAACTCTCCGTCGCTGAGTTGAAGCAGGCCGTCGAAGAAATTGGCCATGATGGAGAGGTTGGCGTCGGCATCGGCCCCATGAGGGTTCATGGTCCTTGGGGGGCTGTCCACGGCCGTCACCAGGTCGGCGGCCGGGGCCTGTCCCGCCGTAAACGACAGGCAGATGGCTGCAAAGATACTCACAAACAATGCTTTCTTCATTTCTGCTTCTCCTTGGTCTTTCGGTTGACACGATTTGCCGAGGGTGATGTCATACGGACATCGCCGGTTCGGCCTTTTCCTGCGGCTCATATAAAAAACACCGCACCGCATGGCCCGGTGTAATATCCATCAGTTCTGGGACCGTTCGGCTGCATTGCTCCATGCGCCTGGGGCACCTGGGGTGAAAATGGCAGCCGGACGGCGGATTAATGGGGCTTGGCACATCCCCCTTGAGGATGACGCGGCCCTTTTTCCTCCCTGGTTCCGGCACGGGCACGGCCGACAGGAGGGCCTGGGTGTAGGGGTGCCTGGGGTCATGGTACAGGTCCTGATAGCCGCCGCTTTCAACGACCCTTCCCAGGTACATCACGGCCACGCGATCGCAAAGGTGCTCCACAACGGCCAGATCATGGGCTATGACGATATAGGAGAGGCCGAATTCCTCCTGAAGGTCCAGAAGGAGGTTGATGATCTGGGCCTGAATGGAGACGTCCAGGGCGGAGACCGGTTCATCACCCACGATCAGGTTCGGGTCCAGGGCAAGGGCCCTGGCGATGCCCACCCGCTGGCGCTGCCCGCCGGAAAATTCGTGCGGATAGCGCCGCCCGTAATCGGGTGAGAGCCCTACCTTTTCGAGGAGATAGGCCACGCGCTCCTCCCGCTGCTTTCCGGGGTACAGGCCGTGAATCTCCATGGGATCCGACAGGATCTGCTGGACGGTGAGCCGGGGATTCAGGGAGGAGTAGGGGTCCTGGAATATCATCTGCATCTCTTTGCACAGGTGACGCCGCTTCCTCCGGTCCGTTTCGGTGATGTCGGCGCCCTTGTAGGAAATGCGGCCCGATGTGGCCCGGATCAGACCCAGCACTCCCAGCCCGGCGGTGGTTTTTCCGCAACCGCTCTCCCCCACCAGCCCCAGGGTTTCTCTTGCCCCCAGGGCAAAGGAGACACCGTCCACCGCAAACACCCTCCCCACGGTTTTCGACAGGATTCCCCGTTTGATTGGAAAGTGGACCTTCAGGTTGTCCACATCGAGCAGTGTTGCCAATTGAAGAACTCCCCTCAAGTCGCCTGCAGTTTTTCCTGCCGGTCAATGGAGCAGGCAGCGCACCATATGGCCGCTGTCGGGCTCCGTCAGCCCGGGAACTCGGTCTCTGCACTCGGACATGGCATGCCGGCAACGGGGGTGAAAGGCGCAGCCTTGCGGCATTTTGAGCAGTCCCGGCACCATACCCTCTATTTCCGAAAGACGTTGCCTGCCCTCTGAGGCCCGCCGGCCAAGCCTGGGAATGGATTTGAGCAGGCCGCGGGTGTAGGGGTGCCGGGCATCTTCAAACAGGACTTCGGTGGCGGCCGCTTCCACCACCTTTCCGGCGTACATCACGATAACCCTGCCTGCGATCTCGGCGATGACCCCCAGATCGTGGGTGATCATCATGATGGCTGTGTCATAGTCCTGGCGCAGGGTGAGCATGAGGTCCAGGATCTGTGCCTGCACTGTCACGTCCAGGGCCGTGGTGGGTTCATCCGCTATGAGTATTTCCGGATTGCACGAAAGGGCCATGGCGATCATGGCACGCTGTCTCATGCCCCCGGAGAGCTGATGGGGATAGGCTTCAGCCCGGCGCTCGGGCGCCGGTATCTGCACCCTCCCGAGCATCTCCACGGCCTTGTCCCATGCAGCTTTTCGCGAGAGGCCTTCGTGCTGTATGAACATCTCGGATATCTGGTTGCCGATGGTGAAGACCGGGTTCAGGGAGGTCATGGGCTCCTGAAAGATCATGGCGATGCGGTTGCCGCGGATGCCCCGAACCTTCTCAATGGGCAGGGTGGCGATGTCGATCCCGTCGAAATGAATGCTTCCACCAACGATCCTGCCGGGCGGCTCGGGGACCAGGCGCATGATGCTCTGCGCGGTCACGCTCTTGCCGCAACCCGACTCCCCTACGATTCCGAGGACCTCTCCCCGGTCCAGATCAAAGGAGACATCGTCAACGGCCCGGGCAACGCCGTCAAAGGTGAAAAAATGGGTCTTGAGCCCCTGGACCTCCAGCAAATGAGCCGGTCTCATCTGTCGTGCCTTTCAGGCCTCGGCAGGCTGTCTTTCACAATCCGTCCCGCTTTCATCACCAGTCGAACCGTCTCGTGTCCTCGCTCGAACAGCCCCGGATCTTCAAGCGGGTCGCCTTCAATCACAATAAGGTCCGCATCCTTCCCAGCCGTCAGGGTGCCGATCCTGTTCTCCATGTTGAGCAGCCGTGCATTGGTCTGTGTGGCCGATACAATGGCCTCCATGGGAGAGAGCAGCTCAGCCTTGAGGCGCAGCTCCCTGCCTTTGAGGTGTTGATAAGGGCCGTATATGTCCGAACCGGATGCGATCCTGACGCCGGCCTCGCCGGCTATTATAACGGCCTCCTTTCCGGCCCTGGCCACCTGGTCCAGCTTGTTGCGAGCGTAATCCGCCAGGCCGCTTCGCCCCTCATGACTCATGACATCGTAGACCGTGAGAGTGGGAACCAGATAGGCGCCGGCTGCGGCCATGCGCCGGGCTGTCTT
>CAYVDE010000139.1:0-7510 GCA_964450535.1 uncultured Desulfobacterales bacterium | reverse complement strand
TCCCTCGGAGCAACGACGGGGGACCGGACGCGCCGGGTTTCGCCGTACTTGACGATTGGACGGTCTGTATCATGAAAGCCTCATTGGGGTCAATTCTTTCATACAAAGGTAACAGGTGTGAAGCGGATAGAAATTGCGGATCCTTGCAAACGGTGATATGTATTCCTATCTTAATGATCGGAATGAGCATCTCTTCCGCCGGAGATTCAGAAGCCCTTTTGAGCCGGCGGTCGAAAAGCTTTTAGTTTCATAAAAGAAACAGCGTGTTAGAACGCTTCAAAGGTTGATACATGACATCCAAGAACCCTTCTTCTACAAAAAATCCTGTCTGGCGTTTCTTGAGTTCCGTCCGGCTGACACTTGCCATCCTTATTGTGCTGGCAGCGGTATCCATCGTGGGGACCCTGATCCCTGAGCGCCAAGGGGTGGATGTCTACCACTCATTGTGGTTCCGTTCCCTGATTTCCATACTGGCCTTGAACCTGATCGTCTGCAGCCTGAACCGGCTGGGCCCGACACTCCGCCTTTTTAAGGCGGCACCTAAACCGGACCGGACAGGACCCTTTGAGGATGTCCCGCCGGAAAACCGTTTTTATACGGAACTCTCCCCGCTGGAAGCAGCTTCCAGAATTGAAGGCCTGATCAGGGACAAGTATGAAAAAGTCAAAAGAAAAGACAGTACAAATGACATTTTTATGGTTGGAGAACGCGGGAGGTATTCCCTGTTCGGTGTATACATAGTCCACTTGAGCGTTCTACTCATTATCGCGGGCTCCATTGTGGGCTCCATTTGGGGCTTTCAGGGCTCTGTGAGTATCCCGGAGGGGGAAAGCGTGGATACGATCCGCCTGCGGAACTCACACACCCGCAAAGAACTCGGCTTCCGCATCGAATGTGTAAATTTCAGTGTAACATTTTACGAAAACGGTACTCCAAAAGAGTACAGGTCCGATCTGCGCTTCATAGATGAAGAGGTGGAGAAAGAGGTCGCCTTAAGGGTCAATCACCCTTTTACTTTCCATGGGGTTCGATTCTACCAGTCCAGTTACGGCAGTATACCGGGAAACGAACTTTCTCTCCTGGCCCGCCGGGAGGGAGCAGAAAGTCATGAGATAACTATTCGTGCAACCCGCGGAGACAAGATCCCGCTTCCGGAAGAAGACGGATATATCGTGGTTGAGGAAATCCGGGGGGATTTCATGCGAATGGGAATGGGTCCGGCCGCCCGTATCTCCGCATACCCTGAAGAAGGCGAACCGGTATCGTTCTGGGTATTCCTTCACCCTGAACAGGCCCATGCCCGGTTCTCCCAGAGCCTCAAGGCTTTTCCCAGCCTCAACCCTTCTTTATTTGAACCGTATACGTTTTTCCTCAAAGAAATTGAGAGCCGCTACTACACCGGGCTCCAAGTCAACAAGGATCCCGGCGTCCCCTACGTGTGGGCCGGCTTCTTTCTTATAACGGGCGGACTCTTTGTCACCTTCTTCATGTCCCACCGCAGGTTTAGAATACGCATTCAGGAGACCGAAGACGGGACCTTGGTGAGTGTGGCCGGAAGGGCCGACAAGAACCCTGTGGGCGCTGAGAGGGAAACAACCATGCTTACCTCCAGGTTACGAAAACTTCTCGTTGAACAGGATTCCACATCATGATCAATGCAGTGATACTAAGCTATGTAACATTTATCTATTTCATATCTTTCACAGCCTACCTCCTCATGATGGTGATGGGCCGTGCCTTTTTCGGCCGCATCGCCACAGCAGTCACGCTGGCAGGACTTGTCACACACACCTTTGCGATCATATTGCGCTGGGTGGAATCCTATCAGCTCGGCATCGGCCGCGCACCTTTGTCCAATCTCTACGAGTCCCTCATCTTTTTCGGCTGGACCATCATCCTGCTATACATGCTGGTGGAATGGCGGACACGAAGCCGCAGCATCGGAGCCTTTGTCACGCCCGTGGCCTTTCTTGCAATGGCCTACGCCTCTTACTCTCCCAATATCAGTGACAGGATTCAACCACTCGTCCCGGCGCTCAAGAGCAACTGGCTCATAGCCCACGTAGTAACCTGTTTTCTCGGATACGCAGCATTCACCATTGCGTTCGGGCTCAGTATCATGTACCTGATCAAACGACGGCATAAAGAGCAAAACGGAAGCATGTTCGTACGGCTCATCCCCGGGACCCATCTATTGGACGACCTCAACTACCAGTTGATCTTCATAGGGTTTCTCATGCTGACATTGGGAATAATCACCGGCTCGGTATGGGCTCACTCCGCCTGGGGCAGTTACTGGAGCTGGGACCCCAAGGAGACATGGTCCCTCATCACCTGGCTCGTGTATGCGGCGCTGCTCCATTCCCGCCTGATCCGAGGATGGAGGGGCAAGCGAATCGCGGTACTGGCTATTATCGGTTTTGCCTGCGTCTTGTTCACCTACTTCGGCGTGAATTACCTCCCAGGCCTTCACAGCTATGCAACAACTTGATGTAAGAAAGAGAAGTAGTTCATGACTGTGACCCGTGTTCGCTACATGTAGTCTTGCTCTATCTTATCAATTTACTCTCTGTGCATGCCAATATATTATCACTTCTTGCTTTTTCGTGCTCTTAGTAATGAAATACAAACCCCCTGTAACCGGGCGTTTCATGCTCCTTTACAATACACACTGCAACTGGTAAAGTTCATGGCCTGATTTTCCTACCTGGAAGAAATGGACCGTAGCCGGCTTCACTAATAGGAGACCCTGCTGCGACACGGACGGGAACTGCGTGGGCGAAAAATCCGAGGACATTAAAGAGCGGCTGAAGGCGCGGCTGAACGAGGCCAAGGTCTACGACTCCATGGGACTCTACGATGAGTCCCGTGACGTCTACGCACGAATTCTCACTGAGTTTCCGGAAATCCCCGAACACAGCAGGGGCCTCATTCAGGAAGAAATCGACCGGATCGAGGCTAAAATCAGCGGGCGAAACGGGGAAGAAGTCGAACCCAGCCTGTCCCCGGAAGAGCTCTCGTTCATACGCAAGGACTTATTGGACGATGAAAATCTGGAAAACGTATTAGCCCGGGCCACGGCCTTTGTGGAGACCGGCCATTACCGGGAGGCCCTGGATGAGTATCGCGGGCTTCTCAAACACGCGTTTCCCGTTGATCGAATTCTGGGAAATCTTATCCCATGCGTGCTTCGGGTTCACGGCCCGGACCAGGCCGTGACACAGATGGAGACGCTCTGCAGCGAGGCCTCCCTGGGCAAGCAAGAGCGTGCCAGGCTCAAGTTCAAGCTCGGAGTGGAGATGGAGAACCTCCAGCGTATGGATGAGGCCATTTCACTATACCGCTCGGCGCGTATGACCATTCCTGAAGATCTGAACATGCGCTCCGCCCTGGACGCCAAGATCGCAGCGCTTTCCACAGACTCCCCATACTCTTATCTCCTGAACCAGGGATGGATCACGGAAGATGACCTCGAAGAGTCTCGAACCCGGGCGGAACAGACCAATGCAAGCGTAGAAGCAGTGCTCATGGATGCTTTCAACATTGGGAAAGAGGACCTTGGGCGAAGCCTTTCCCTGTATTACGGTCTTCCTTTCAAGACCTACGATCCCAATTCCATGGTGCCTGTGGATCTCCTCTCCCGGCTCGACCGCTCCACACTCACGGTGGAGGGATGGGTACCCCTTGCGGTTTACGAGAGGGAAGTGGACATCCTTATGGCGGCGCCTGACGATGCGTCCAAAAAGCAGCGCATCCTCAGCATGGTAAACGCCGATACGCTCAACATTGCAGTGGGAATTCGCGAGGAGATTGAGACCTACCTGGAGAGGTTCTACCGGGTCGTGGAGCAGTCCGGCGAATCACCGGCACGGCACGAGCAGGAGGGGCCTCCTGTCGAATCGAGAAGGACCCGCAGGGAACCGCGTTACTCCCCGTCCATCCCCCGCTTCTCCTATGTGGAGTTCAGCATGGAGATGAAGGGGGGACAAGTGAAGGACTGCCGTCTGGATGTCCTCAACTGCTCGGAAAACGGCATAGGCCTTCTTCTTCCAAAGAGTGACGCGGAAATTGCGGGCATGCTTACGTCCGGCTCAATTATTCCGGACATGGTCTTTTACGCCCCCTGGACCCTTATCCGGGCGGACGCCAAAGTCCGCCACGTGACAAGACTCACAAAAGGCCCTCACAAAGGAGACTTCCTCCTGGGCGTGGAATCCGAAGAAGTAGTGGAGAGCTCCAGGGGACCTGAATAGGCATTCCGCGTCAAAGAACTCCAAGGAGGTTTTCATGGCAACCAACTCATCAGCGCACATAGAAACCAGGCTGATTCACGCCGGCGAGCCCAGGCCCCGAATAGAGGGGGCGGTCAGCATCCCGGTCTTTCAGTCATCTACCTTTGAATACGCCGGGCAGGAAAGCTACCATGACCTTCGCTATATCCGCCTCAACAACACGCCTAATCACACTGCCGTCCACGAAAAACTGGCGGCCCTTGAAAACGGGGAGGCTGCTCTTGTAACCGCCAGCGGCATGTCCGTCATCTCCACGGTCTTCTTGGCGTTTCTCTCCTCAGGGGACCACCTGCTGGCACAGGATTGCCTGTACGGAGGCACTCACGATCTGTTGAAGGTTGACCTGCCGGCACTGGGAATTTCTCACAGCACCCTGGACGGGACCGACCCCGGGTCGTGGAAAAAGGCGCTTCGCCCGGAAACACGCCTTCTCTACATGGAAACCATCACCAACCCGCTGCTCCAGGTGGCGGAGCTGGAATCCGCCGCAGTCTTTGCCCGGGAAAACGGGCTCGTGTCCATAATCGACAACACATTTGCAAGCCCGATAAACTTCCGCCCCCTTGACTGGGGCTTCGACCTGTCACTGCACAGCTGCACCAAGTACCTCAACGGCCATTCGGACATCGTGGCAGGGGCGGTGATAGGCAAGAAAGAGCACATCGACAGAATCACGCGCAAGCTCAATCACCTGGGAGGCTCCCTGGATCCGCACGCATGCTTTCTCCTGCACCGGGGCCTCAAGACCCTTTCCGTCCGCGTCCGGTATCAGAACGAGAGCGCAGGGGCCATTGCAAAATTCCTGGACCGGCACCCCGGCGTCAGCCGGGTCCACTACCCGGGCCTTGAAAGCCATCCGGATCACCTGCGTGCCTGTCGATTCCTTGACGGTTTCGGGGGGATGGTGAGCTTCGAGTTGAAAGGCGACGCCAAGCGGGCCGACACGTTCATTAAAAACACCACGCTTCCCATCAGCGCACCCAGCTTAGGCGGTGTGGAGACGCTCATAACCCGGCCCACGACCACCTCTCACTCAGGGGTCTCCCCGGAGGACCTGCGGGCAATGGGCATCAGAGAGACCCTTATCCGGCTGTCGGTCGGGCTGGAGCATCCGGACGACCTCATCGAGGACCTGGGCACGGCCCTGAAGTCTGTGAGCTGATCAGGCCAGGGTCTTCTCAAGGAGAGAACCAAACTCTTCGATCTCCTCTTCGGTGGTGTCAAAGGAGGTCATCCAGCGCACCTCGGACTTTTCCTCGTCCCACACGTAGAAGAAAAAAACATCCTGAAGCATTGGAATCGCCTCGCGGGGGAGCACGGCGAACACGCCGTTGGCCTCAACATCCCGGGACACGCTGACCCCCGGGATGCCTGAGACACGGTCAGCAAGAAGCCGGGCCATCCGGTTGGCGTGGCGGGCGCTTCGAAGCCACAGATCGTCCTCAAAGAAGGCAAGGAACTGGGCGGCCATGAACCGCATCTTGGAGGCGAGCTGCATTCCCTGCTTGCGGATATACTTGAAGGCATCGGCCAGGGCCGGGTCGAAGAACACGACCGCCTCGCCGTACATCAGGCCGTTTTTCGTGCCCCCGAAAGAGAGCACATCAACGCCCGCGTCTCCGGTGACGGAGCGGAGAGGGAGGTCCAGGGCGGCCGCCGCATTGCAGATGCGCGCGCCGTCCATGTGGACCCTCATTCCATGCCCATGAGCGAACGAGGTGATTTCCCGGATCTCCTCGGGCCTGTAAACGGTTCCCAGCTCCGTGGCCTGGGTCAGGGAAATCACCTTAGGCTGTGAATGGTGTTCGAACCCGATGCTGTGAAGAAACGGCCGGATCTGTTCCACTGTGATCCTGCCGTCTTCCGTCGGGACACTGAGAAGCTTGCACCCCGTGAACTTCTCCGGGGCCCCGCACTCGTCTTCGTTGATGTGTGCGGTCTTTGCGCACACCACCGCGTGATGGGGCCGGGTCAGGGCCTGAAGGCTCAGGACGTTGGCCCCGGTTCCCGTGAAAACGAAGTGGACCTCCACCTCCTCGCCGAACACATCCCGAAAGGCCCTCTCAGCCGCCTCGGTATATACATCGTCCCCATAGGCCACCGTGTGCCCGCAATTCACATCAGCCATGGCCTTGAGAACCTCGGGGTGCACCCCTGAGTTGTTGTCGCTTGCGAACCCCTTTTTTGCGCCCTTTTCCATTATTCTCTTTCGATCCCGATCCCGATCCCGATCCCGATTTCGATTGGTTCAGAGTAAGGGGATAGGGGATTTCCCCTGTCAGCAGAGGAGGGCCTCGTCCTTCAGTTCGCTCCCGAAGCGCTTTACCACCTCTTCCACGGTCAAGGCGCTTTTTGCCGTCCCCTGGACGTCGAACTTGAGCCTGCCCTCGTGGAGCATGATCATGACGTTGCCGTATTTGATGGCCTGGTTCATGTTGTGAGTCACCATGATGGTGGTCAAACGGTTCTCGGCCACAATTTTTTCAGTCAGGTTCATGACCAGGTCCGCGGTCTTGGGGTCCAGGGCCGCGGTGTGCTCGTCGAGAAGGAGCAGTTTGGGCATACTCAGGGTGGCCATCAGAAGGGTCAGGGACTGTCTCTGCCCGCCGGACAAAAGGCTCACGCTGTCTTTCAACCGGTTTTCCAGGCCCAAATCGAGCATCTTCAGGGTTTCCCGGTAGTGCTCCCTTCTGGCCTTCTTTACTCCCCAGCCCAAGCCCCGCCTCTGGCCTCGAAGGTCGGCCATGGCCAGGTTCTCCTCGATGGTCATGGAAGAGGCCGTGCCCATGAGCGGATCCTGAAAGATCCGGCCCAGGTATTTGGCCCGGCGGTGTTCCGGCAGCTGGGTGACATTTGTTCCGTCGATGTAGATCTCGCCCTCGTCCGGCGCGTAAGTTCCCGAGATGAGATTGAGCATTGTGGTCTTCCCGGCCCCGTTGCTTCCTATGACCGTGACAAAGTCCCCTTCCTCTATATGGAGGTTCAGGCCGTCCATGGCCGTCTTTTCGTCTATGGTACCTTTTTTAAAAACCTTTCGAAGCCCTTCCAATCGTACCATGAGGAAATCTCCCGGACCCGTTATACCCCTCTCAGATGAAGTTTTCCCTCTTTACCGCCCTTGAGCGCGGGAAGCCCGAGAGCCAGGATCACCATGACACCGGTGGCCAGTTTCAGGTCGGTCGGCGCCAGCCCCATGCGAAGGCCCACGGCTATAATGA